>JAGLUH010000099.1 GCA_023134875.1 Candidatus Zixiibacteriota bacterium | reverse complement strand
CCGGCCCGGCGATTATCCTTCCCCAGAAACGGCGTGTGGAACTGCTGTCCGAGAAATAGATCACGGCGTCACCAACGGCGGGAGAGCCGCGATGATAGGCCAGTTTGTTAATCATCACCATGTCATTGCGACCCAGCGCCGGTGCCATACTCTCGCTGCTCACTGTCGACAGTTCGGTGAAGTAACTACTGTCGATTTCATTGTAGACGGCGAAGAGCATGAAAAAAAGGGCGTAGACAATCGCGCGATTGCAGCGCCGCAGCCGATAGTCCGACCCCAGACGCAGCGCGACTAATATAGCCCAGAGAATTTGCGCGACATATATCGCTGCATATACAATCAGGAGAATGATCTTAACCGACGGGTCACTCAGTACGGCAATAAGCAGCCAGGGTATAATCGCCGCCAGCAATACCAGGAGAGCATGTTTCATTTGGCCGCAGTAGAGCAGGCCAAGACCGGGCGTAATCAATCCGAAAACCAACGCCGCCCAGGGCGAGCGCTTGCGTACTTCACCGGCCTGGTATGGTTTGATCAAAACCGCTTGATCTCCCCGGTAGTATCCTGGCTGGAATTGATTTTCGGCCGCAACGATCCACCATGCAAATGCAGAGGACAAACCTCAGTGATGGGGAACTGCTGAAGGAACACTTCATCGGCGGTATTGGTGCAATAGGGCGATGCCAGTTTGCCAGATTCGAGGCAGACAGTGGCGTGAACGATCCCCTTCGGTTCGACGAAACCCTCGATCGTCAGGGTATCGTGCGCGGCGATCATAAACTTAGTCCAGATCGGCAGTCCGTTAGTGGCGCCGGTCTGATTCTTGCCAATCGAGGTCTTGTCATCGAAACCGACCCAACTGCCGCTGGTGATTTGCGGTGTGTAGCCGATAAACCAGTTATCGCAAAAACTATCGGAGGTGCCGGTCTTGCCGCCGGCCGGTCGCAGAAATCCCAGCCGCCTCGCTTTTTGTCCCGTGCCGCGTGGATGATCGAGCGTCGACTGCATCAGATTGACCATCATATACGCCGCCGCCGCTGTCATCACCACCTCTTTGTCGGCGACGCGGTTCTCTTCGAGGATATTGCCGTAACGGTCAACCACCCTCGTGATGAAGCGGGGGGCGATATGAATACCACCGTTGGGGAAGGTGGAGAAGGCGGAAACCAAATCTATCAGTCTTACTTCCGACGTACCGATAGCCAGAGTCGGCACCGGTCGCAGCGGCGTGGTAATCCCCATGCGCATGGCATAGAATATCACCCGCTCCGGCGTTACCTTCTGCAGCAATTTTATCGCAATCAGGTTGCGCGACCGCGCCAGACCCTCCCGCAATGTCATCGGGCCGTCAAATCGGTCGTCAAAATTGTGCGGTCGCCACTCCCTGGCGCCGGGAATGGTGAGCACAATCGGTGTATCATAGAGAATATCAGAAGGCCGAAATCCGGCATGAACCGCAGCAGTGTAGACAAACGGCTTGAACGCCGATCCTGGCTGCAACGTCGATTGCACCGCGCGGTTGAATTTCCATTCGGAGAAATCCTTGCCGCCCACGAGGGCGATGATATCGCCGGTCGCATTGTCAATCGCCACAAAGGCCGCCTGAATCTCCTTGTAGCGGTGGGCGAGGCTGTCGCCGACACTGTCGTAATACTCGATGGTGTAAGCGTGGTGATTCGGCGGGTACTTGTTTTCGATCCGGGTCTGGATTGTATCCGTCTGCACCCGGATTGCTTCTTCGGCGACACGTTGCAGTCGCGGTTGCAAAGTTGTATATACCGCCAGGCCACCGCCGTAGAACTTCTCCTCACCATGTTTATCGATCAGGTATTGCCTGACCATTTCCGTGAAATAGGGCGCCTCGCCCGTCACATTCTGCGACAGGTCGAGTTCGATGGACAGTTGCTGCAAACTGTCGCACAACGGGGCGCTGATATAACCCTCCGCGCGCATCCGACTGAGAACATAGTTGCGTCGCATCAGGGCGCGCCGCGGACTTTTAATCGGCGAATAACGCGCCGGCGCATTTACAATCGCCACCAAGGTCGCCGCTTCCAGAAGCGTCAGCGACTCCGTATTCTTGTTGAAATATGAGCGCGCGGCAGTCTCGATGCCATAGGAACGATTCTCGAAGAAATAGTTGTTCAGATACATTTCCAGGATTTCCTGCTTGGAATAGGTATGCTCAATCTTGATCGAGGTGAACGCTTCCTTGATCTTGCGCGCCAGTGTCACTTCGCGGGTAAGAAAAAGCATCCGCGCCAATTGTTGCGTGATAGTCGAACCGCCCTGAGTGCCGAACCCGCCCCACAGATTGCGAAACAGCGCCCTTAAGACCCCTTTCCAATGGACACCCCAGTGGTCAAAGAAACGACTATCCTCGGTCGCGACCAGCGCCTGGATCAGATGCGGCGGCAACTTGGAGTAGGGAACCAGAATTCGGTTCTGATAGTGGTATTTCTGCAGCACCTCACCGCCAGCGCCGTAGATCGTTGTCACCAGCGGTGGCTCGATGTTATAGATCTCTTCAATCGAGGGCAAATCGTCCTGATAGATAAGAGCAAGCGTGAGCACGACTGCCACAGCGAAAACGATCAGGCCGGCAAAAACATAGTAGAACTTTGCAACCATACCGTCCTAATAACCTTTTTTCTCGTCCCGCTTCATAGTAGCAGCTACTCGTTTCTACACCAATAAACCAGCCTAGATTACGACAATGTCGGTTGCATGGCCACCAGAGTCAATAAAAAACGACTTACCAGTGAATGCAAGCAGCCCACCCTGCAACCAATTGCTCAGTCTATGAAATCTCCTAACAGGGGGAATGTTTACAGCTTTAAGTCCTAACAAAAAGCCGGCTTGTTTAACTATGGAACAGCGAGAGCGTACAGTTGTAAATTCAAATGAAGTATGAACTTATCTACGCACGACCATCGGCTGGAGAAATTTGCGTTTTTGTCGGTGAAGATATCCTGAGCGAGAGCACTCAGGTGACAATCGGCATATAGTTTGCAGTAACAAGCGTCGAACTGTAAGGAGGGAACTTGAGCCGAACTCATCGTATTCTTCTGATAGCCACCATCACGATTGCTATTCTCGCGTTATCATACTCTGCCGCAGGCGTCTCGCTGCCACAAGAGCGTCTGGAACGCTGGCAGCAGCGGTCTCTGAACCACAAGAGTTACCAGGGCCTGCCTTCTGTTTCGCCGCAGATGCAGCATCACTTTAAGTCAACAAGTCTAAACTTCTCTGATATCAAGGTTTATGACGACGGCTCATCATCGACATTCGCCCAACGCTATCCCGATATTGCCAGTTTTGCCGACAACAGCGTTATCGCGGTCTGGGAGGATGATCGCAACGGCGACTGGGATATTTACGCACAACTTTTCGACCCCCAGGGTAACCCGTCCGGCGGCAATCTACGCTTAATCCATGACGATGCTTTCTCATCGCAACGCCAACCGCGGGTGGCTGTCAACGGCGCCGGCAACCTTGTCGTGGTCTGGGCTGAAGAAGAATCGGCCTGCCTTTATGCGACTACATTCGACGGCAACCTCTCCGCCTATGTCGAGAGAGTCATAATGAACGATAGTGCCGCGACCAATGCTGTCAATCTGCCGGCAGTGGCCGCCTTTTCCGGTGGCGGTTTTATCGTCGTCTGGGAAGACGCACGTAACGGCGCCAATATCTACGGTCAGCTTCTCTCGTCGACAGGGGCCTTGCAGGGAAGCAACTTTCAGGTCAACGAAAACGTAATCTCAACTTTTCGGCTTGCGCCTGCTGTGACCTGCAATAGTTCCGGCTTTGCCGTCACCTGGGAGGATGCCCGTGATGGCGAAACCGATGTTTACCTGCGGCTCTTTGATTCCTCCGGCAATCCGATCTCCGGCGATATCAAGCCGGCTGATCCGCTCTATGAAACAGCCTATCAGTTTAGCGCGCAGTTGGCGTACGTCACCGCCGCCGGATACCTGGTTGCCTGGATTTCTGATCGTGAAGGGGGACAGAGTATCTTCGCGCAGTTGGTCTCGACTTCCGGGACGCTGATCGGCAGTAATTATCAGCTCAATGCCGCCGACAGCAATATCTGCTGGAACCTTTGTACCAGATCATCTTCTGACGGCGGCGCGGCGTGTGCCTGGCTTAACCTGGACAGCAGCGCTGAAATAGTTTTCCAGCGGATCGGCGCTGATGGCAGCCTTGTCAATTTCAACAAGCAGATGGTGGATGTGAGCGCAAAGGGAGAACGTAGCGCGCCTGCAGTGACCATCTTCACCTCAGGTGGTCACCTGGTCTGGGATGACCGCCGCAACTATCATCAGGACATCTATGGACAGCGACTGGACAACCAATACGAGAAAAGCGGAACCAACCTGCTGCATAATAACGACATTGTCGGTTCCCAGCAGTATGCACCCGACCTGGCGGCGTTGCGCAATGACAGGATGGTAGTGGTGTGGCAGGAGACTCAAAACGACGAAGGAGATATCTACCTGCAATTAATGGATACCGGCGGCAATCGGATCGGCGCGGCCTGGAAAGTCAACAAGGACCTCTATCGCTGGCGGCAGGCGCAACCCGCCTGTGCGGCTTCGCCGGTCTCGGGCAGGATAACCGTCGTCTGGGAGGATTGCCGCAATGAGGATGGTTTTGCCGGTCAGAATATCTTTGCGCAGCGCTTCGAGGATAACGGCGGCCAGGTAGGGCTAAACTTCTTGGTCAACGATGACGGCACCACGCTGCCGAAATCCGATCCTGATGTTGCCGTCGCCGATAACGGTGATTACGCCATCGTCTGGATCGACCAGCGAAACAGCAAGAAAGAAATCTATTTACAGAGATACAACAATCAGGGAAACACCCTCGGCGCTAATCAGCAGGTTTCCAATCTGGCCGCCGCTTCTGAGAATATGGCGCCGCATATTTCCACAACAGGGGATGGCGCTTTTGTTATCAGTTGGATTGCCGTCATCGGTTCCCGGCAGGTCAATTACTTCCAACGCTTTGCCGCTAACGGCAACACCGCAGGCGGCAATACAGCGCTTGCGGTGGATACGGCCTCCGTCAACATCCTGGCTGCGGATATCTTCAGGCACCGGTCACGCGGCGATTTCTATATCGCCTATGTGGACTCTCAGATCGGTGGCAGCGCCGTGAAGCTGCATCGCTACGATGAAAACGGTAACCTGATCGGCCCCGAATGGACGGTTTCCCAGCAGCCCAATCTGCATTTCTGTGATCTGAGACTTACCGGCGATGTTGGCGATGCGCTGCTGGTTTGTTGGACTGATCTGAGAACCGGAGTACCGCGCGGCTGGCTCCAGTTCGTGCGCTTCGACGGCTTCCTGATGGGCAACAACTGGCGGATCAGTACCGCTGCGGCTGACGCCCGGGAACAGCAGCCGGTTGCGGTGATGAAAGGCGGCTATTATTTCTGCGCCTGGATCGATAATCGCAACGCCGGCTTCGGGTTTGATCTCTTCGCCAACGCCGATTTGTACACCTCCACTGCGGTGGACGATATCGAGATAGCACTGCCGCATGATTTTCAGTTAGAGCAAAATTATCCCAATCCCTTCAATCCGACAACCATCATCTCTTACTCGCTCGATCGGGCGAAACCGGTGTCACTGGTGATCTACAATATCCTGGGCGAGAAAGTGACAATACTGATCAGTGATTTTCAACCGGCTG
>JAGLUH010000098.1 GCA_023134875.1 Candidatus Zixiibacteriota bacterium | reverse complement strand
GAAAATGACTCTCCTGAAATAGATCAAACTCATCCTGTTCGATACGGCAAAGCCGGGTTGCTTATTTTCGCGCCCGGCTTGCTCTTTGTTTACCAACTCACTCAAGTTGATCGGGCCCTAAACGAAACGGAGTTGCCTGAGAACCCCAACAACAAGATACTGGGTTTACTTTGCAGGGGCGCAGTGGGGGCCTTGTGGAAAAAGTCGTTACGAGGAGTGAAGGCCTTAAGACCTGAGCGACGTGGCAATCTCCAAGTTGTTCGTCGGCGGTATGTTGAGATCGCCACGTCCGCCTGCGGCGGACTCGCGATGACAAGGTACGGAGGTTTTTCAACAAGCCCGCGGTCTGCACGCTAAAAGATAAACCCTTGTCTGGTAAGTGCGAAGCTCCCACTTTCAGGCGATTATTTAGTTGCATATCTTAAGTATTTCTGTTAACATTATTAATTAGCCGAGGTTTATAACCTTTGCGGAGTTTATGGAGAGTGGCTGTGAAGAGTTCATATCAACAAGCGATGGAAGGAAGGATTTCTGCCCTTGTTTCTCCGATTGTGACCGAAGCCGGCTATGATCTGGTGGAACTGCAATTGATCCAGAGGAAATCGAGTTCACTTCTCCGTTTCGTGGTTGATAGAATCGGCGGCATCACCTTAGACGAATGCGCCGAGTTGTCGCGCCGGATTTCCTACCTTCTTGAAGTGGAAAACCCGATTGAGAAACATTACACCCTGGAGGTTACCTCGCCCGGCCTTGGTCGGCCGCTGCTGACGGCGTCTGATTTTCGCCGTAAAGTGGGCGAGCGGGTGCGCCTTTTTTTGAACAATGACGCTGGTCGGGTGCAGATTGAGGGTGAAATCGTCGCCGTAGAACAGAAAGAACTGATTATGAAAACCGCTGCCGGTGAGGAGCGGTTTGCTCTGGAAGCCGTAATCAAGGGAAAGACCTTGTACTGATCCGAGGAGAAGCTGATGGAATATGATGTACTGGAAGCGTTGAATCAGATTGCCACCGAGAAGAATATGGAGATCGATGATGTAATCGAAACTCTGAAATCCTCCTTGATTTCCGCTGCCAAGAAGAAGTATGGCGAGGGAGAAAACGTTGTCGTCGGCATCGATCGTGGCTCCGGCGAGATCAACATGCACGCCGTCAAAAAGGTTGTGAAAGAGGTTGAGGACCCCGCGCTGGAAATATCGCTGGCTGAGGCCAAGGAAATCGATGACGACGCCGAGGTAGGCGACGAGGTGGAGATATTCCTGCCGCTGGAGGAATTTGGTCGCAACGCCATTACCAACGCCAAGCAGATGCTGATTCAGAAAGTGCGCGAAGCGGAGCGGGAGACAGTTTACAACGAATACATCAAGAAAGTCGGCGAACTGGTCACCGGCTCCGTCCAGCAGGTCGATAAGGGCGACATTATCGTCAATATCGGGCGGGCGGAAGCGGTCATTCCGATTCGTGAGCAGATCACCAAGGAAAGGTACCGCCAGGGTGACCGCGTCCGGGCGCTGATTATCGACGTCCAGAAACAATCGCGCGGTCCGCAAGTGGTGTTGTCACGTGCAGACGACGGTTTTCT
>JAGLUH010000097.1 GCA_023134875.1 Candidatus Zixiibacteriota bacterium | reverse complement strand
ACGTCCCGCCCAAGCTGTTGCAACTAGCAACAGCATCAAAATCGAAACAACTGTCAATTGTCTCATATTTCCCTCCCGGTCAAGAGTCTCGGCGCAGCACAGCAGCGCCGCATTATTTAACTTGTACTGTCACGGTAGCGGTGTCGCCGTTGGCGTTGTATTCCCTGGTGCCAAATCTGGTAAGTAAGGCCGCGCCAAGAGAAGAGGTGAATACTACCAGAACCAGGAACGCGCCTATGATACCGAGACCAATCGACGGCAAATCCGCTCCCACCATATCGAAAAAGCACTGACCAATAATGGGAGAGTGCAATATCGCAAAACCGGTCATGGTTCTCATCGGCCGGCTGTTTGTGGCCTCCTCATCCCTTGTTCTAACAAGGTCGCCGATGAAGAGACTGAATGCCGCCAATCCCAACAGGCCGGCTCCCACCACCGCGAGGGGCAAGCCAATCAGGGCAACGGGAATCCCGATTATGGTAATTATCAAAAGCACCAATGCCGGCAGGAGGAGGATTTCCGCCAGGAACCCTACTAGCAAAGCCCTGAACAGATTGAGCCGGTAAACTTCCCGCACGCGATTTGTCGCTTTGGGAAATACCACTGTTACCAGCAGGACAACCCCCAGCAGCGTCAGTAATATAACCAGGAGAATTAGTGTGGTCGAAGATCTATCCTCAAGGACTATTGGCGCTTTCCAGCCGGTGATATCGGTCTCCTTGATGTCGCCCCAGACATCGGCTCCCGGCTCAACCACAACCTTCCTGCCAGTAATATCGCCCGTAACTACAGCCGAAGAGGTAATTCTAACCTCACCGGTAACAGTAATCGTCCCCCGCACCCGTCCCTTGATGGTGGCATCGCCGCCTACAACCACGATATCACCCGCCACGCATTCATCATCCTCAAGTGTTACCGAGCCGCCGATCTTGGTGATCATATTCAGTACCCGGTCGCAGTCAGTAAACAACCCATATCGTTCTGGGTCGTCGGTTACTACATAATCGTCGCTGCCGCTGACAGCCGCCTCTCCCTTCACCGGTACCTCGATTACATTGCCAGCGGTATCGGTCAGAAAGATTCCGTTTTCGTCGATGCTGATTTCCCGGAAAACTTTCCCCTGGTAGTCAGTGTCATCAGACTGGTCTCCCAGAAGTAGCGACGTTGAGAGGAGAAGGGCAAATATGGTCGTTAAAAGAACTTTCATGATCTTTCTACAACGCCTTTAGTATTCCTCCAGAGAGATATCGCCGGAGGTGGAACTGAGTTCCACCAGGGGACCGTCTCTGCCGACACGACCCTCCAGCTTGTACTTGCTGAAAGAGCGAATCTCCAAGTTCAAGTCGGTGTCGATGTTGCCAGAAACCGTCTCCAGCTTGATTTCGCCGTCGATCTCAATCTCTTTTTCAGTCGCTTCGATATTCACCTGCAATTCTTCTTCCAAGTCTTCCGCTTCGCTGCAGGAAGAAGCCCTGATCTCTTTCACCACTTCCACTATGACCTTATCGCCGGCACGAAACTCGATCGTGATGTCGCCGGAAGTGTTGGCGATATTCAGGTCGAACCCCTCCTCGACCGGATACTCATGCGTCGTTTTGAAACAAAATAACTTGGCGTCAAGACCGCTTGCGGTGGCCAAGACCAGCAGAGAAACCAGGGATACTATCAATCGTTTATGGAGCATGATAAATTTCCTCCTATCTGATTCCTTTCAGCTTCTTCTTGAGAAGCTCCCGGGCCCGAAAGATTCTGGCCTTGACCGTACCTATCGGCAGCCCGAGAATCTGAGCGATCTCCTCATAGGATTGATCGTCACGATGGCGGTAGAGGATAACCTGCCGGTACTTTTCCGGTAATGATTCAATCGCCTTGCTGATCGAAATAGTCTTCCTTTTAGCCCAGAGGCGCTCCTCCGGATTCCGAGAATTATCGGCAACCTCCAAGCCGACGCTTCCATCCTTCGTCTCAACCGGCTTGTCCAAGCTCAGTGCTTCAATTCGTTTCTTTCGCAGATGATCAATAGCACAGTTCGCGGCAATACGATAGAGCCAGGTGGAAAACCGATATTCCGTCCGGTAGGTCGCCAGCGAATTGAATGCCCGCATGAAAGTGTCCTGGGTCAGGTCCTCCGTTTCATCGCGGTTCTTGACTATCCTGAAGATAATCTGGAAGATAGCCTTCTTATGACGGGCCAAAAGCTCCCTGTAAGCCGCCTGATCACCTCCCAGTCCACTGGCGATCAGGCTCTCGTCCGGTTCCTGCACTTCGTCAACTCAAATGTTAAATACGTAAAGCCAATTTGCATGTTTCAAAATCGCCCGCTAAGATAGAATAACCCATCGACATTAACAATATTTTTTGCAGCTACCAGCCGCTCTGCAATCATAACCGGTTACTCTTTATGTCCGTTCGACGGCACTTTTTCAGAATTGGCTATGCCCCATTTCCCACATTCTGTCGGGAGTTCCCGTTTGCTCTCCGTAGCAGAGCACAGCGCCGACAGCCCTTATAGGCAGGCAATTGACTGAATACCACACGATTAGCAGGAGAAGTATCTGGTCAAGGTGTCGGCATCCCGTTTGCAGCATCAGTCGGCAGGGCGATTACCGGATGTACCGGCGCGACCGCTCCTATTTGAACGATGGGATTACCAATGGCAAGAAAGCGTAAAGCGACACCAAAACTACCGCGGAAGACTTGTTGGCACCTTTATTCCCTGCAGAACTTGAATACCGAGAAGTTCGTAAAAGTCGTCAACAAAATCCTACAGCAGGAATGGCA
>JAGLUH010000096.1 GCA_023134875.1 Candidatus Zixiibacteriota bacterium | reverse complement strand
CATCGCGATTACCTTGTTGTAGCCCCACAGCTATTTCCGTGTTCGCTTGCTTATTCATATCTGACAGTTTAATGGACAGGTCAAAGTCACCAATGGTTTAGCCTTCATTATATAGTTTGCGCATCCGCTGAGAAATGTGTCGATAAAAATTTTTTATTTTTGGCAATTTTAAGGGTAGATTGCTTTTACTTTGCTGGGCTTAGAATGACATTAGGCTTTCGATAGAGCAAAAGCGCATACAAAGGCCGAGCTAATTCAGCCTGAGCACTGTCGAAGGAATCAGCCCGGCCCTCCTATGGCAGTCTTCGTCGCAGATCTAACCTGATTATTGTCCGGCGACGACAATGCGGGCTGTTTGCCCAAGTTGACAAGTGACAGTCACTTTGCCCTGAGCCACTTTCTCAGGGGGACCGACCATCGACCACGTCAATATCGAGATCCATATTCTTATGGACTTCCAACGGGCGATGCCACGCGAACTTTGTATCTTCCGGCCACTTGGTTGGCTTACGTGCGTCACTTGGGAGCCAGTGCACGTAGATCATATATTTTCCTTCCGGGACGTGAATGACTTTGAATCGTCCTGCCTGATCGGTCCTTCGTATATTGAAATAGCGGTTCTTGAGCCCCGTCTGCTGAGAGTGCAGTGAGACCTGAGCGTTTTCCAGGATATCGTTGCCGGCCCGTACTGTACCGGTGATTACGTAACCCCCTTCATCTCCGAAGTTCAGTTCCATCGAGTCACCGGGCTTGAGGTTCACTTTCTTATGCCCGATTGGATAGTTCCGGGGAGACATCACGGAGACCTGCACCTGTCCCGTCGGGACCCCGGATAGTTGGTAGTATCCGTCCTGGTCAGTATTCGCCCTGGGTCCCAGGCTTGGGAAACGCTTTAGCACGTCTCTGGTTCGTCCAAGGTCAACGAAGGCATGGACGCGTGCGTCCGCCATTGCCTTGCCGTTTTCATCCACAACGCGTCCAAAGAGACTGGCCGCGCGGTCGAGGACAATATCAGTGAGCAGGCCGGGTGTTTCGAGCATATCCGTCATGAGATAGACACGGGGAGTGAAATCAGGAGCGCTGACAAACAGGCACTGTGGCTCCGAGCCAAGCCCGGAAATGGTAAATACGCCCGCCTTGTCGGTCACCGCCCGCGGCCAGTTCTCACGGTCCTGTACATTCCCGTTCGAGAAGAAGACCGCCGCTGCTCCCTTGATCGGCTGGCCATCACTGGCAATGACCCGACCCGCGAAAACGGTCGCCAGTTGAAGCCTGAATTCGGTGAGATTGGGTTCGTTTGAGACAGGTTGAACCACCACCGGATCAATAGTCAAGGGCGCATAGCCTTCGGCGTGAACCGTCATTCGATATTGGCCGTTAACAGGGAGATCCTCTCTACCCGTATCAAACAAGCCCTCGGGTGAGTCGAAGGTATATCCCTCCTCCGACCACCTGGCCGCGTATCCGTAAATGCGGGGACCGACTTGGCTAAAGGTCATCTTAACCAGGAATTTGGTGACCGGTTCACCCGTCGTGGCATCCACCACTTCTCCATAGATTCTACCCGACCGACTAACTGTGATCAGGCACTCTTCCTGGTCGAAGTCCACCGTATAACTCTTTCCGGTGATTCCCTCGCCAAAGACCCTGAGTATCAATTCGCCGTCTGGAGGAGCATTGGGAATCGTGAATCGCCCGTCTGAATCACATGAGTGGCGATGTCGATCCAGATTTCTCACCCCGTTGTACTCGGCAGTCGTAACGGTTGCCTCCGGTACGGGATTGCCGTCACCATCTGTCACACGTCCATAGAGTGTGCGTGCATCTTTGAGCTGGATATCAATACATCGTTCTGCCTGGCCCCTTGCAAGCACAGTGCGTTTGACGAATGGGGCATACTGGCTATGGGTCGCCCAGAGGATAAGGTCTCCTGCCTCCACACTATCCAATCGGTACATGCCCTCTTCGTTCGTTTCGGCCGTTATGCAGTTCCACATCGAGGCGGATCGGGTATTCCCAACAGTTACCCCAGAGATGGGTAGTCCATGCGAATTGGTTACTTGACCGAAGACGACGACCCCCGGCTTGAGTACAATCTCCTGATACCGGGTCTGTCCTGCTGGTGCTGGCGGCAGGCTGATGGAGACCGCTGGATACGCCGGATGATTGACGTGAACCTGATAGGAATGGACCACAGGGTTCAGGCCATCGATCTCAAATCGCCCCTCTGTGTCTGTCACCACAGGGAGAGCCGAATAAGTAAGGCCAAAGATGCCCACGTCGGCACCTTGTATGGCCTGACCATTCGGGTCCGTGACTGTGCCGGCAAGCTTCGACCCGGGACTTAGCTC
>JAGLUH010000095.1 GCA_023134875.1 Candidatus Zixiibacteriota bacterium | reverse complement strand
GAAAGCTACAAACTAGCATTCACGCCAGATCTTGTCACACAAGTCTACGGCAGCCGGGTGACTGATGCTATGCTGACCAATGATGGACGGTACGTCCACAGCGAAGGCGATCCGAACTGGTGGATACCTTCCGGTCAGATTTTTTATTCTCCGAATACTGATGATATACCGGCCCAGGAATTGGCTTTTGCCAGTCTCCATTTCTTTCTTCCGCAGCGGTTCCGCGATCCGTTCGGTCAAACCTCAAGAATCGGCTATGATGGTTACGACCTGCTAATGGAACAAATGACTGATCCACTCGGCAATGTGACAACAGCAGAGAACGACTACCGCGTACTTCAGCCGAAAATGGTCGCAGGCCCGAACGGAAACCGCTCGGCGGTTGCGTTTGACGCTCTGGGTATGGTGGTCGGTACAGCAGTAATGGGGAAACCCGGAGAGATTAAGGGTGATTTGCTGACTGGTTTTGTACATGATCTTGATGATGACACAATACTTCCCCACATTCAGGACCCGCTGGGGAATCCGCACGACATCCTGCAAAAGGCGACCACACGGCTGATATATGACTTGTATGCATACTATCGAACCCGCGATAATCTCCAACCCCAGCCGGCGGTGGTGTATACTTTAGGCCGTGAGACGCATGATGCAGACCTTGCTTATGGTGAATTGACCAAGATCCAGCACAGCTTCTCCTATTCCGACGGATTCAGCCGTGAAATACAAAAGAAAATACAGGCCGAGCCAGGCGATGTGGAAGGTGTACACACAGACCCACGCTGGGTGGGCAGCGGCTGGACGATCTTCAATAACAAGGGCAAGCCGGTCAGAAAGTACGAGCCGTTCTTTGATGATACCCATGAGTTCAGGTTCGGAAAGGAAGTAGGGGTAAGCCCTATCCTGTTCTATGATCCGGTCGGGCGTGTTGTAGCTACCCTGCATCCAAATAACACATACGAAAAAGTGGTTTTTGATCCATGGCACCAGGAGACCTGGGATGTGAATGACACTGTAATCGGTGACCCACGGACAGATACTGATATCTCGGGCTATGTTGGGGAATATTTCGAGCAGATCGCACCGGAACTCGATACCTGGGAAACATGGCTTCAGCAGCGAGGCGTTGATCCGCTTGACCCACCGCAAGATACGCCTGGATTAGATCCAGAGAAAAAAGCGGCGGTCCGTACTCTGCCTCATGCCGATACGCCTGCCATCGCCTTCTTCGATTCGCTGGGACGCCCCTTCCTTACGGTGGCACACAACAGGTTCGAGCGCCGCACGAACGGTGCTGTTGCTATTATAGAGGAGAAGTACAGTACACGAGTTGTGCTCGATATCGAGGGCAACCAGCGTGAGGTCATCGATGCAAAGGATCGCATCGTCATGCGCTACGACTACGACATGCTCGGCAGTCCCATCCACCAGGCAAGCATGGAAGCGGGTGAGCGGTGGACACTCAACGACGTGGCTGGCAGTCCCATCCATGCCTGGGACAGTCGGAGCCACGCCTTAACCATGGAATACGATGCCCTGCGGCGGCCTACTCAACGGTTCGTAGAAGGCACCGACCCCGTCCATTCAGATCCGCGCACTTTGGGAAACCTTATTCTGTATGAAAAAATAGTGTACGGCGAGGACTACGCAGGCGGCAGGGAGGCTGCGGCTGAACAAAATCTTCTCACCCGTGCATGGAAGCAGTTCGACAGCGCCGGGGTGGTGACAAACGAGACCTGTGATTTTAAGGGTAACCTGCTGCGCAGCAGCCGAAGGCTGGTGAGGGATTATAAAACAGCACCTGACTGGGACACGTTCCCAGAACCTGAGGACCGATCTGAAGACTGGGAAGAGGAACTCTTTTTAAGCAGTACCCGGTACGATGCCCTGAACCGCCCTATCCAGTTAGTGGCGCCTCATGCAGGCAGCGAGACGGATGTGATCC
>JAGLUH010000094.1 GCA_023134875.1 Candidatus Zixiibacteriota bacterium | reverse complement strand
CCTTGATTGTTTTGCTCGTGAAGATGTTCACCAGGTTAAATTGCTCGAGTAGGATCGCCAGCGGCTTTACTTGGCGCTCGCTGGTTGTGTGCGAGCGCGGGTAGTGATCTCGGCCACCGCTGCTATGGCGCGATCGATATGTTCCTCGGTATTGAAAACACCGACTGAGAATCTGACGCCGCCATGAAGCGGTAGAGTGCCGATCTGCTGATGCACCAGGGGCGCGCAATGCAGACCGGTACGAATGGCGATATTGAAATCGACATCAAGCATGATACCCACATCACCCGTATCCATGCCCTTGATATTCATGATAACAGTAGAGAGATGATTGTCCATGCTGTCGCAGCAGTAGGTTTCGACCCGCTCAATGTCACGAAACCCCTCCACCAGCTTGCGCGCCAGTTTGATCTCATGCTGGTAGATATTCTCGCGCCCCTTCTCTTCGATAAAGTCAAGCCCCGCCCACAGGGAGGCGACGCCGACCATGTTGGGAGTGCCGTACTCCATCCGCCAGGGATATTCCTCCAGATGATAAGGATAGGCGGAACGAATACCGGTGCCGCCGCTGCGTGTCTGGCGAATCTCGACATCCTTGTGTATACATAAGCCGCCGATACCGGTAGAACCCAGAAGCGCTTTGTGGCCGGTGAAAGCGACGATATCGATGTTCATTTCGATCATATCAACCGGCACTACGCCGGCGGTTTGGGATGCATCGATAGCGAAAAGTACACCCGCTTCTTTGCAGATTCTCCCGATTTCAGTGATCGGCTGAATCGTGCCGATGACATTGGAGCCGTGGTTGACAATCACCAGCCTGGTATTGGAGCGAATCGCTTTCCTGATATCATCAGGGTCGACAAAACCGGCGTTGTCAAAGGGAAGATAGGTTACTATGACACCGGCATCGCGCACCAGGTGGTTTATCGGCCTGATCACTGAATTATGCTCGAGGTTAGTGCTGACTACGTGCTCGCCGGAGGTCAGCAGCCCCTGAATGATCAGATTGAGCGCATCGGTGGCATTGTAGGTAAAGCAAAGCCGCTCCGGAGTGGCCTCGTCGCCGCCGAGAAACTTTGTCAACCGCGCTCTAACGTTATTGAGAAGGCTGCTCGCCTCAATTGCCAGATCAAAACCGGAACGACCCGGATTGACGCCGCACTGGCGGTAAGAATCGATCATGTACTGGTAGACGTTTTCCGGCTTGGGCCAGGTCGTTGACGCATTATCGAGATAGATTAAACCTTCCACGCCTTCGCTCCATTCTGACAAGACGCCCCCGCATCTCCACTATGGTAAGGCGAATCTAACGCATCGATGCAGATTCAGCAAGCGTTTTGTGGCCGCCAACCACGGCTAATTAGTGACTGCGGATTCAGGAATGTTGTTTCCGTTACTAATGACAGAACATCCAAACCTATACATGCTTTTATTAGTCCTGGCCTGTCGCGGGTCTTTCCTGCGGTCGGGGCGGCTCTGATTCCGGCTCATCAAGACGATGGTAAAGATCAATATGCCATCTTTCGCGCTCACTAAGATCATCCTCCGACCGACCGAAGCGAGGCTTTTGAAAAGGTACTGACGGTGGAATGAACGTTTCCCCCTCGCGCACCAGGCGCAGCAATTTACCGGAGGTCTTA
>JAGLUH010000093.1 GCA_023134875.1 Candidatus Zixiibacteriota bacterium | reverse complement strand
GCTTGACAGGAATGGATAAAGTTGTTTTTTGATATCAAAGATAACGAAATAGAGATTAATACCTCTTAATTCTCGCATTTCTTGGGAGGGAGTCATGAAGAACGTAATTTACCTGCTAGTAATCCTGACTGCGGGGGTGTTTCTGTGGCAGGTGGCAACAGGACAGGACGAAGCTCCAACTGCTGTTTCCCAATCGCTGGTTATGGAGCAGATGCGACTGCACCCACTGGCGTTTACTGAAAACCAGGGCCAATGGGATGATCGTGTGTTGTTCCGTGCCAATGCTGGTGGCGCGACGATGTGGTTTACCAAGAATGGCGTCTATTATCAGTTCACACGGCGAGTGCATCAGGCCGCCCGTGATGTTGTGGGCGGGCAGGCTCTGCCTGATGTGGGCGGCAGACGTCCACGTCTGCCCCATGCCTTGATAGAGCGACCGGGCAGGTCAGGAGCCCTGCCGCGCACAGAACTTGCTCTGCCCACTGTCATTCCCGCGCAGGCGGGAATCCAGGACAGACCAAACATGGATACCCGCTTTCGCGGGCATGACAATCAAAAGGGTACGCCACCCCTTGGGGTGGTGCAGTAGGCGTGACGCGGTTGCCGACAATATCCCCCACCGGATAGTCATGTTCCAAGAGATCATGACCTACATGCTGAGGAGGATTACAGTGGGTGGCAGACGTCTCGTCTGCCTTTTGTCTCGATTAAACGGCTGGGTAGATCAAGAACTCTGCCGCGCCCAGGATCTCTCGCCTGGTGGCGAGATCTCAAAAGTACAGGACTTTTGACCTACAACTTTGCTAAATGCCCCCGGGCACATAGCAATGTGCCCCTACTCTACTCTGATGTTGCCCTTGCCCTGGGCGGTAATTTCACCGATTATTGTTGCCTCCCCGACTCCTTCTCGATGAAGCGCCGACAGTAGTTTCTCAGCATCGGTGGGACTGACCGCAATCAGCAGACCGCCAGAGGTTTGTGCATCGCAGAGCAATACTCGTTTGGTGGGGGAGATGCTTTCAGGCCAATTGACCCTGTCGGCGACATACTCCAGGTTGTTCTCCGTGCCACCGGGCACAATGCCCGCTTCGACAAAAGAGAGCGCCTTCTCGATCAGCGGTACCTTATCGGCATAAATCACCGCGTCGACGCCACTGCCTGTAGTCATTTCGCTCAGATGACCGAGGAGACCGAAACCGGTGACATCAGTACAGGCAGAGACATCGTACCTGACCATCACCGCCGCCGCCGCCTGGTTGAGCGCACTCATAATGGCGATGACCTTTTCCACCAGCGCCTGATCGGCCAGTTGCCGTTTGATCGCGGTACTGATAATCCCCAAGCCGATCGGCTTGGTCAGGATCAATTTATCGCCGATGCGAGCCTTGTCATTGGTGAACACTTTGGCAGGATCAACCTTGCCGGTAACCGCAAGGCCGTACTTTGGTTCGGTGTCATCGACCGTGTGCCCGCCGATAATGCTGATTCCCGCTTCCGCCGCCTTGTCGTTGGCGCCCCTGAGGATCTCCTCCAGCACCGTTAGCGGCAGGCGATTTGAGGGGAAACCGACGACGCTCAGAGCAAACAGGGGAGTTGCCCCCATCGCGTAGATGTCACTTAGAGAATTCGCGGCGGCAATCGCCCCGAAATGGTAGGGATCATCGACAATCGGCGTGAAGAAATCGACCGTCTGCACAATCGCCAAATCGTCACTTATTTTATAAACGGCGGCATCATCAGCCGAACTCGTGCCGACAAGAACCTGCTTGTCACTGATCACAGGCAACTTCGCCAGAACCCGCTCGAGAGCCTGCGGCCGCAGTTTACAGGCGCAGCCGAGACCATGAGTATACTTGGTCAGCCTGATCTCTTCGTCATCAGTTACTGGCGCAGTTTCAGCGTCACTCGCCAGTGACAAGCGATTAATCGTACTGACAATCATGGCCGCCGCCCGATCAATCTCCTCATCAGTGGTCATACTGCCGGTCGAGAATCGGATCGTACCCATTGCGTACTCCACCGGTACCTTCATCGCCACCAGCACATGTGACATCGTCACCGCGTCGCTGTGACAGGCCGCTCCCGCTGAACAGGCCACCTGATCCAGTTCCGCCATTATCGTCTCCGCTTCAATTCCCGGAAAAGAAACTGACAATGTGTTGGGCAGCCGCTTCTCTCGATGGCCGTTTACCCGGCAGGAGGGCAGTTTCTCGGTCAGAACCTGTTCCAGCCGGTCGCGCAGCTTCCTGGTATGCTCAAACGTGTGTTGGCGTTCACGGGTTACCAGTTCGCACGCTTTCCCCAGACCGATGATCTCAGCGACATTCTCGGTTCCGGCACGCTGGTCGCGTTCATGGTCGGCGCCATGCATCAGCTTGTGCAGTTTGATACCCCGCCTTACGTAGAGCGCGCCTACTCCTTTGGGGGCATAAAACTTATGGCCGGCGATGCTGATCATATCCACGCCCAGCGACTCGATATCGACCGCTATCTTGCCTACCGCCTGGGCGGAATCGGTATGCACCGCAATACCGCGCTCGCGTGCCAGCCCCGCTATCTCGGCTATCGGCTCGATAGTCCCCACCTCGTTGTTTGCCTGCATGATCGTAATCAGAGTCGTTGCCTGTGTAATAGCGCGCTCGACCTCGTCCCGCGACACCAGACCCTGCTCATCCACGGGCAGGTAGGTGACTGCAAAACCGACTGTTTCCAGGTAACGGCAAACTTCCAGTACCGCCGGATGCTCCACCTGCAAGGTGATGATATGATTCCCCTGATCGCGATGCGCCAGAACATAACCCTTGATGGCAAGATTGTTCGACTCACTGCCGCCGGAGGTGAAAATCACCTCGTCAGTCTGGCAGCCCAGCATGGCGGCGACCTGCGAGCGCGCCTCCTCGACCGCTAGGCGGGTTCTGGTACCATAACGGTGTGAACTGGAGGGGTTGCCGAAATGTTCCCGCAGGTAGGGAATCATCGCCTCGACCACTTCGGGGTGGATCGGCGTGGTTGCATTGTAATCAAGATATATCATATTCATCATTCTTTTTCCCCATTCCCCAGCCATTGCCGGGAACGGATATCCCCCTCTGTGGACTGTGAGGCTAATATCACGCCGACTTTGCAGGTTGTCAAGCTGATTAAACGTCGGCGACGGTCGGTGTATCCAAACCGCTTGCGTTTCCAGTGGGGATAGATTAAGTTTCTTATAGTGGCTGGCCTGGCAAGCTACGTAGGCGGTCGCAGCACCAGTCACCATGAGAGGAAGAACCTTAAAAAGGACTTGAGTTATGGCTATGGATAAAGAATTTCTATTGAAAGTCGGACTGGCGGAGATGCTCAAAGGCGGCGTTATCATGGATGTTGTTACTGCTGAGCAGGCTCGAATTGCCGAAGACGCCGGCGCGGTGGCGGTGATGGCGCTGGAACGGGTGCCCGCCGATATCCGTAAGGCTGGCGGCGTCGCCCGCATGTCGCCGATTGAGAAGATCGAGGAGATCAAGAAAGCGGTACAGATTCCGGTGATGGCCAAATGTCGTATCGGTCATTTCGCGGAAGCGGAACTTTTGGAGGAATTGAAGGTCGATTATATCGACGAGTCGGAAGTTTTGACTCCGGCCGACAACGAGTTCCATATTTACAAGCACCCCTTCAAGATACCCTTCGTTTGCGGTTGCCGCAATCTGGGTGAGGCGTTGCGGCGTATCCATGAAGGTGCGGCGCTGATTCGCACCAAGGGGGAGGCGGGTTCCGGCAACATTGTCGAGGCGGTCAAACATCTGCGCCTGGTGAATAGCGAAATCGCCCAACTGAAAAAGATGAAAATCGATCAGTTGAAAAAAGCTGCTCGTAAGATGCGGGTGCCGCTGGAACTGGTCAAACTGGTCGCCAGGAAAGGCAAACTGCCGGTTCCCAACTTCGCCGCCGGCGGTATCGCCACCCCTGCGGATGCGGTGCTCTGCATGAAACTGGGCGCCGAATCGGTCTTTGTCGGTTCCGGTATTTTCAAGTCGTCGAAGCCGGAGGCGGTCGGTAAAGCCATTGTAACAGCCACCACACACTTCGATAATCCCGCCAAGGTGGTCGAGGCTTCACGGTTGTTGGGTGAGGCGATGCGGGGCCTGGAGATCGATAAAATCCCCAAAGAAGAGATGCTCCAGTACCGCTAACATGCCCGCGACC
Source organism: Candidatus Zixiibacteriota bacterium (assembly GCA_023134875.1). GTDB lineage: Bacteria > Zixibacteria > MSB-5A5 > CAIYYT01 > CAIYYT01 > JAGLUH01. The sequence continues at coordinate 4,253 of JAGLUH010000093.1, read as the reverse complement.
GTCGGTATCTTATCCTTTCAGGGTGATTTCGCCAAACACCAGCAGGTTCTGGAAAAGCTGCGCTGTCAGGTCAGGCTGATAAAATCCGTCGAGGCGCTGAATCGTGTTGACTGTCTGATAATACCAGGCGGGGAATCCTCCGTCATCGCCCGTTTCCTCAAAATTGAAAAGATGGCTCAACCGATCAAGGAGTTTGCGCAACATAAACCGATCTGGGGCACCTGCGCCGGTATGATCCTGCTCGGTCGCAGTATCATCGACGATAACAAGGCCCAACCGCTGGGGTTGATTGATATCATCACCGCCCGCAATGCTTACGGCCGCCAGTATGAGTCCTTTGTCGGCACGGGTGAATTTGGGGCTTGTGGTGAAAAAGAAGAAATGGAAATGGTGTTTATCCGTGCGCCCAAGGTAATTAAAATTGGCAAGGATGTTGAGATACTCGGCCGCTGGCAGGATGAGATTACCATTGTCAGGCAGGATAAAGTCGTGGCGACTGCGTTTCATCCGGAATTGTCGGCATCAACCCGATTCCAGGAGTTCTTTTTATCTTTGCTTCACTAGCATTTTGTGGGCGGCAGACGTCCGGAAGTTGCCCTTTTTTTTGCCTTTTCTCGCATGGCGGCGAGATGTCTTGCCCCCTACAGATTCCGCGCCGCCAGGGTTTTGATCTACAAACTACAAGATTAAGTAGGGGCACAGCGAGCTGTGCCCGTGGGCACGCGGCAGCGTGCCCCTACGGGATGATGAAGGGGCAATGCTCAAAGACATTCGCGCGAAGCGTGAAGAAGGATTAGTCAAAAACGCAAGGGTTTTAGCCTACATTAGAGGATTGAATTGACTCGATGAGCCTTCTTATAATCTTCGGCATTGCCCTCGGTCTGGCGATGGATACCTTTGCTATCGGTATAGTTACCGGCGCCGTTCTACCTCGATTGACCTTCCATCATTTCTTCCGCCTTTCATTTTACTTCGGCTTCTTCCAGTTCATGATGCCGATACTCGGCTGGTGGGCGGGAAGAACCATCGCCACCCAGATCGAGGCGTACGATCACTGGGTTGCTTTTGGCCTGTTGGCTTTTATCGGCGGCAGGATGATCAAGGAATCGTTCTCAAAAAAAGAGAGAGAACATAAGATTAAGGACCCGACCCGGGGATTGCCGCTGCTGCTACTCAGTCTGGCGACCAGCATTGATGCACTCGCGATCGGTTTAAGTCTTGCCATGCTCCATGTCGATATCTGGCTTCCCAGCGTCATCATCGGTTTGGTGACGGCGGCGATGACCTGTCTCGGTCTGGCGTTAGGTCTTCGTCTGGGAAAACGTTTCGGCAAACACATGGAACAGGTGGGTGGGTTGGTGTTGATCGGCATTGGCATCAAGATTCTGATTAGTTACGTCGCGGCCTAGCCCCCGCACAAAAGAGTTTGCGTAACGCCTTAACCATTTCCTATTATTCGGCGTATGAGAGAACTGTGGGACTTGAAGAGATATTCCATCTTTCGGTGAGGAGCCACAAATGAAAAAGAGAAAAGTGACAATTGCTGATCTGTTGCAGTTGAAATTCGTCGGTAATGTGGCGATGTCGCCTGATGAAACTGAAATAGCATTCAGTGTCAAGAGTGTTGCCGAGGACAAGAAAAAGTACTTTTCGCATATCTACCTGGTTAATGTCGACGGCAGCAACCTGCGGCAGTATACTTTCGGCGAAGTTAGTGATAGCGCTCCCGTTTTCTCCCCCGACGGCAAGACTATTGCCTTCATTTCCAAGCGGGGTAAGAAGAAGGGTATCTATGTTATCCCGCGTCATGGCGGCGAGGCCAGGCTGTTGGTCGAAAAGGATGGCGCCTTCTCTGAGCTGTCATTCTCACCTGACAGCAAAAAGATACTCTGCATCTTTCGCAAAGATGATGAAGTGCCCAAGGATAAGCAGGGCAAGAAAGAACCGCCGGTTTATCGCCATATCACCAGGATGATCTACAAGATGGATGCCGTTGGCTTTTTCCCCAAGGCGGAGGGGCAAATCTGGACTTTTGACATCGCCACCGGCAAGGGTAAAGCGCTCACCCGCGGCGGTCGGGGCAAGGAATCGCCCTCCTATTCTCCCAACGGCCGTCAGATCGTCTATATCACCAATATCCGCAAGCAACCCGATATCGATGTGGGATTGACCGATATCTTCGTGATGCCGACTGGTGGTGGCAAAAGCCGTAAGATTGCTACGCCCGATGGTCCCGCCTATCTGCCCCAATTCTCACCCGACGGTAACAGTATCGCCTATCTCGGTCATGATAACCCCAACGACCCCTGGGGTGTGACCAATTTCCATATCTGGAAGGTTCCGGTTCGTGGTGGCAAGGCGACAGACCTGACTAAAAAGCTCGATCGTCAGGCATTCGACCTGACCATCTCCGATACCGCTGAGATGGGCAGTACGATGCCGCCCTACTGGTCGGCGGATGGCAAGTGGATATATTTTCAGGTTTCTGACGCTGGTTCCACACATCTTTACCGCGTTTCGGCGTCCGGCCGAAAGATGGAGACTATCGTCAGCGGCAAGCTTCATGTCGTCGGTTTCAGCCTGGCGGGTAAGACCACCAGAGCCGCGCTTGTAGTCGCCAACCATACCACGCCGGCGGGAATTCATGTCGCTGATGTCAACCGGAAAAGCAAACCGCAGTGCCTGACTGAGTTCAATAAGGAGTTGACAAAAACCACAGCGATCGGCAAGCCGGAGGAGGTGATCTTTCGCGCCTATGACGGCTATCCGGTGCATGGCTGGATCCTGAAACCGTTCAACTTCTCGCCCCGCCGCAAGTATCCCTCTATCCTGCAGATTCATGGCGGTCCCCGGGTGCAATACGGCAACACCTTCTTCCACGAGATGCAGTTCCTGGCGGCGCAGGGATATGTTGTTTATTATGCCAACCCGCGCGGTGGCCAGGGTTACGGCGAGAAACATGCCGATACCATCACCGCCAACTGGGGAACGGTGGATCACGAAGATTGTATGGCGTTCGCCGATTTCATGGAGAAGAAACCATATATCGATCGTCGCCGGATGGGAGTCACCGGCGGTAGTTACGGCGGCTTCATGACCAACTGGATTGTCTCCCATACCAACCGCTTTGCGGCGGCGGTGACGCAGCGATCGGTAGTGAATCTGGAATCGATGTTTGGTTCCTCTGATTTCGGTTTCCACATGCCACGCGAAATCGCCGGCGACAAGAAAGCGACACCGTTCAGCCATCCGGACAGCTATCGCCGCCAATCGCCGTTGACCTATGTTACCAACATCCGCACACCGCTTTTGATTATCCATTCCGAGCAGGACCTGCGCTGCCCGATCGAGCAGGCGGAACAGTTGTTTATCTCCCTGAAGATGCTCAACCGCAAGGTGGAATTCCTCCGCTTTCCGGGCGAGCCGCATGGCCTGTCGCGTGACGGTCGTCCCGACAGAAGGCAGGTGCGGCTGGAGTGGATTCTCAAGTGGTTCAACCGTTACCTGAAAGGCAGCAAGTGATGGCATCCGCCGGAGGGGGAGCGACTGCCGGTGCCGCAGCAGCGGCGGCCGCCGAAGCCGCTAGAAAAAGAAGAATAAAGATCATTATGGAGGTTATGGAATACATGGAACCGATCAAATGCCCGCAGTGCAAGGTGGGCACATTGCTGCCTCTTTTTACGTCAGGTTCGACCAACTGGGTGTGCAGCCAGCCCGAGTGTGCCTACATCGTCCACCAGCATGGTTCGAAAAGCGCCAAGGTCTGGAAGGGTGAGGCCGGCCGCGACGACGGCGATTCACGCGGCACCTGGTTTGAGACACCCTAATAGAGAGCAACCTGTCAAAACCGCAGCGGTTTTAACTTCGCCGAGAAAGGCTTCCTGGCGACGCGGGAAGTAATCTGTCCGCTTGACGTCAAGCTACTGCGCGCTAAATCAAAAGTGCAATAAATTGCAAAAATCCGGCACCCGATTGCTATATTTCCTGAGCTTTTAGCCGATAATAGCGTATAAGTACAGAGAATAACAATGACTGAAGACAAAACCAAGCTGCTTGTCATTGATGATGATCCGAAGGTCTCCTGGATTCTGCGCGAAGGCCTGCAGGAGGATTACGAGATAATCGCCGCCGGCGACGGTATCGAAGGAATCCAGATGGCTTCCAAGGAGAAACCGCCGCTGATCCTGCTGGATATCAAGATGCCCGGCATGAACGGGCTGGATGTTCTGGCAAAACTGAAGAAATCTGACCTT
>JAGLUH010000092.1 GCA_023134875.1 Candidatus Zixiibacteriota bacterium | reverse complement strand
CCTACGGCAGTGGCACATCTTTTTCCTGCCCGCTGGTAGCGGGGGTGGTAGCGCTGTTGCTGGAAGCGCGTCCCAACTGGGACTACGGTGATGTCTATGCCGCTCTGACTGCAACCGCCTCGCACGCCGACAATTCTGATTCGGTCTATGGCTATGGCGTCGTCAATGCCCCCGCCGCGCTGGGCGCGGCGGCGGTCGATCACGTGGTCGCTTACCCCAATCCCTGTAGTACATCGATTACCTTTGAGTTTCCGGTGTCTGAACCGGGTGAAGTGTCAGTACAGATATTCACGGTGGCTGCCGAGGAAGTCATCACTATCAAGGGGAAGGTTCTCAGCGGGAAATCGGCGGCGCTGCACTGGAACGGGTGTAACCAGGCGGGTGAGGAAGTTGCCGCTGGTATCTATATCGCCTATATCCAGGGGCCAAATATCAACGAAATCACCAAGCTGTTTAAGTTGTGATGGCATTCAAGATTACTGGGGCAGGCGCGGACGACTGCCGCCCACGAAGTCGAGACCGTGAGGGTTTCGACCTATCAAGCTCGAGGATAAGATGAAAAAAGGAAAGTTGCTGCCTCCGGCATATTTCCAAATACATCTATTACTGATGATAGGATTGCATTTTGTCCTGCCCATAGCACAACTGGTTCAGACTCCGTATCGCTATACGGGAATCCCGCTGATAGGAATTGGTCTCTGGTTGAATATCCGGGCGGATAGTCTGTTCAAAAGGAAAAGGACAACAGTCAAGCCATTTGAAGAACCAGCCGCTCTGATTGAGGAGGGACCATTTCGTATCAGTCGGCATCCCATGTATCTCGGTATGGTAGTTGCTCTCCTGGGGGTAGCGATTATCCTGGGATCATTGATCGCTTTTCTGGCGCCAATCACTTTTTTCATAGCTATGAGTGTAGTCTTCATCTCATCTGAGGAAAAAGACATGGGAGAAGCTTTCGGAAAAGAGTATTTGGCTTACAAAGCCCGCGTCAGGCGATGGCTGTGAACTGATCAATCAATAGTGTGATGGTCAACCAGTCACAATGACTTATGACAGAAACTGTAATAATCTCGAATCAACAACCCTCACACGGTGCCGGACCGCTGCCGAAGATGTAGTTGATCAGGTAGACCACGTCGGCGATATTCACAACACCGTCACAGTCAACCTCGCCCGCTTCCAGCGGTTCGGGAGCCGCGGTGCCTCCGAAGACATAGCTGATCAGAAACACCACATCGGCGATGTTAACCAAGGAACTTCCGTCGGCATCACCACACATGTACGTATCAACAATGATCTGAAAAGTGGCCTCACAGAAGAGTCCGCCGGTGTCCTCGCACCTGATCGTCACCGTGGCGGTATCATCACCCGACGGTGTATAACACCAGTTGCCCTCGCTGATTTCTCCCGGTCCGGCAACAATCGTGGGACCGGAGGCGAGGTTGCCGTCAGGATCGTCACAGCCGACCGGCAGGCAGATCTGTACCCCGCCGCGCACCTGAATAGTCGAATCATCGGGAACCTGGCAGGTCGGTGCGGTATTGGTCGCATCCACCCCCGCCTGACCCTGGTAGGGTAGGAAATTCTGTTTGGTTACAGTCACCAGCAAGTCACCTGAGGAAAACGGCGTCAGCATGAAGGATATATCACCGTTGGCATCGGTAAGGCCGCGCTCGTAAATATCACCCGCCTTATAAAGACAGACAAAAGCGGAGTCGACCGGGGTGCCGTGGGTCCGGTGTGCATTAACGGTAAACTGGAAAGGTGACGAGGTGACGCTGTCAGGATGGGTCGCCTCGAGAGCCACCGGGCTATCGGTCCAAATCGGCATCTCCGGCTCACCGAGCAGGTTCAGGGTCCAGTGGCAGTATCTCCAGTAATTGTCGGAATGCTGAGTGTTGTTCTTGGTGTAGGCCAGCGCCTCGCCCAGGCGGTACATGTCGTGATCGAATAAGCCTTTAAACCAGTTGGCATCCAGCACGGCGGAAAGGCTGATGGGATCACCCACGTAAAACCAGCCGCTACGGGTGTTACCGGTATAAGCGACGCCGGCTTTAAGATCATTGTATATCACGAAATGCTCGCCGATGCAGTCGCTGTAATCCCATTCAAGGCAATGGCATCCGAGCGAGAAAACTACCGACATCTTGCCGGTATTGGTGAGACCATCAACCGTGCTATTATAGATATGCGAGTCATGGTTACGGTCACCGGTTCCCATGCTGGTGGTGCTGCTGTGGTCGGAATGGTTGACCAGGTTCTGCCCGGCGTTGAGGGCGTTGAGGAAATCGATACGATGGTCGCTGTGATCGCTGTCATAGACCTTGGTGACGTTGAATCGTGAGGGGATATAGCTGGTGTCGATATACTCCTTCAGTTCTTCGCTGGCGGTCAATGTGTAGTAAGGCGGTTCCCACGCGAGGGTCAGGTCCATACCGAGCAGGACGGCATCAAGCACATATCCCATAACCGGTGGATCAAGCTCATACTTCAACACCTTGTCAACGAAACGGTTGATCTCAGTCGCGTTGGCGGCAGTTACGCGACCGACATAGACTTCATAAGTCCAGTCGTCATCGTAGTCGGCATAGTACTGATCGGAGGGAATACTCTCACTGACATAAGTACGGTACTTGAACGGAACCTGGCTGTCCTCGCCTCCCATCAGGAAATAGAGTGTGCCCCAGTTGTTGTGCGCATCGATAACGAAGTTGCGGATTTTCTGTTGGTTATCAGAGCCGGTATAGTTGGCGTAGATATAATCTGTGGTAATAACGGTATCTTTCACACCCTTCCTGGTGTGCCAGGCAACCAGATCGGCATAGTGGGTCGCCAATGAACTGGTGGTGATAATCACATGATCGAAAGGCCCGCCCGGCGGTAACATCACCTTTCTTGTCGAAGGGAAAGGCGAAGTAGTTAATGCAATATCGTCACTGTTGACAACCAGGTCTGCCAGTTGCCGCTGATATAGATCGATATAATGCGGCGCGAGGTTTTCTGGCAGGTAATCGCCGCAGACATAGTCATCGCCGCCTTCGATAACCAGAGTCATCGAGGAAAAGAGGGTGAGCGTACCTTCGGCCGGTACATAACTGAGCGGGCAAACCTGAATGATGGCGATGCCCTGACCGGCAAGGTCGGTCTGGCCGGTGATCTTGGCCGCGGCCGCCGGATAAGTTGCACTCGACTGGTAAATCTCGACTTTCGGCGCCACGAATTCAATCTCTTCACCAGCCTGGCTGAACTTCAACGGTGGCTGAGCAGGGAAGATATTGTATTTGCCGGCAAGCGCTTCGGATTGCAGCCCGTCAATCCGGATATTCTCCGCCTTCATACCGGCAGGCAGCGCTATCCGGAGTTCGACGGCCGGCAGCATCGGCTCGCCGGCAACCGCCAGGTAACCGGCGCCTTGCAGCTTGACGACGTCATAATCCATTCGTTTCTCGAACAGAAGGTCATCCTGGGAAAACTGTACTGTGTGACTGATTTGCATTGCCAGACCGACCGGCATGGCGACCAGCAGGCAAATAAGAACCAATGCTACTTGGAGAAAATGCTTGCCCGAAGTAGTGCTCGCTTGATTCATGTTTCACCTCATCCAAAGGTTGTTGTTGCTCCAGACCATGCCGAACGCGCTACAAGTCGCGAATGATACTACGGCTGAGCGGTCATTCCGGCAACGTCCGATCATGGTTTACACAATTCGTAAGACCCGCAATTATGGCAAGTAAAACCTACACCAAGTTATATAATAGGGAATATTTTATATTTGTCAAGCAAGATCAGTAGGAGATATGCGCGCGCGCTAACCAGCGGGTTTTTGTTGGCGGGGAAGATCGTCAACCGTTATCTTATAATATATGGGAATTCCCACCATGAATGATGGGTTGCTCGTTTTGCTAAGAAGATAGTAGTCTTGGGAAAAGGGTTATTGTTATGAACAGGTTTTCCGCTACATTTGTAGCCTCCTCATTGCTGGCTATTTTTCCTTCAACTAGCGTCTGGGCTGGCTCTACACAGGTGGAAGTTCCTCTTGGAGTATATGCCAGTGTCTTCGGTGCAAACTTCCTCTGGGATAGCAAATTTGTGAGGTTTGAAAATGGACAAGTAATCAAGCTAAATAATGGTGAAGGTGTAGGTGTCAACCTTGGCTACAGGTTTGGCAAATCGATCTCTATTCAGTTTGAATTTGCAGGTTTCGAAGAGGTGTTTGAAAAAGAGAGCTCATTGTTTTGGGTAGAGTATTCCGGACAGTGGATTGAGTCATTAAATACGAAAGTGCCGACCGACTACTATATTATGTCTCTCATAGTGCACCATCCGATTCAAGATTTTCTGCCTTTTCTGGGAGTCGGCCTTGTAGCAATTATGGAAGTACCTACCGGATATAAAGGACTATTGCCTGCGAAGCGGGCTTCTCGACCTGCGATCGTATTACAGGTGGGCGTCCTTGGATTCCCTTTTAGGTCTAGGGGGGTAGGGATTGTAGTGGACTGCAAGCGCATGTGGGGATTCCTGGATAAAGCTTCACAAACTACTATTGGAGCTAACTCGTTTTCCGTTGGTATTCAGTTTAATCCTTGAAGGGCGCGAGATGGTTGCACGGTCGCCCAGGAGCGACAGAGATCAAGCCGAAGAGCTAATATAGACAAACGAACTCCAACAGGAGAACCTACAAGCATAAAAGTCAATGCACACGTAACCAATAACAAATCAAGGAGGAAGTGAATGAAGTACATAGCTTTGCTCATGATAATACTCCTGTCGGCAACCACTTTTGCGGACCTAACTAATGAGTACTACCTCGAAAGATTCTGTCCTACCGACTACGATGCGAGAGCCAGGGCGATGGGGCGCACTGGCATAGTCAACTCCACTGGTAGTGGCAGTATTTTCTACAACCCTGCCAATATCGGGAGGCTCGATGGTATCACCTTCCAGGCCGGTGCTCGCGCTCGCTTCGGGAGTATGGATAACGACGATTTCTACGATGACCGGGAAGGTCATTACTGGGAAGGAAAATATGAATTCCATCCCAAAATAACGAGCGTCTCTTTTGCCATGCCCTATGGACTGCCGCCGGCCGAGAGAATAAGTATAGCTTTCGGTATCGGCTATAACCCATATTACGATGGGGCATCGAAGAAAAATACCGAGCTTCAATACCATTCTAGTCCTGGTAATATCTATACAACTACCAACGACATTAAAGATATCGGGGGGCTGAACACTATCTCGCCTGCCGTCGCTATCACCTTTAACGATCAGTATTCGGTCGGCCTAGCCTATAACAAGTCAGTTATGTCAAAGAAAGGTGTGAGAAATGAGTGCAGCCATAAGTCCAAATCACAGACCGAGAGTACCGAGAGGGAATTCGAATCTGAATTTGACGGCTCTTTTGTGACGTTAGGTGTTATTGCCCAACCAATTCCTGAGCTAACGATCGGCGCCACGTATAGATCTGGATTCAGGCTGGTCGAGAAAAATCGCACGTATACGTTCACTGATGCTGACGGAAACAAGACAACTAAGTATTGGGAAAAGGCTCCGAATGAGTTACCAGCGATCATTGCGCTCGGGGTGGCTTACCACGTAGCGCCGACAGTACTTGTGGCGGGAGAATATCAAACTCGAACGTTCAGTGACGCCCGACTCTACGGTCCAAAGCGTGACATTGATGACGGTGCCTGTTACAGAATAGGAGTTGAATTTCAGTCATCTGTACTGTTCCGTGCCGGCATGTTTAGCGATGCTATCCTGATTACCGATGAGGATGATGACACACCGAGAACGTTGAAGGGTATCACTGTGGGCGTGGGTATTGTATCCAACAACGTCACTTATGATTTCTTCGGTGAATATTCGCAGTGGAGTTACGCACATGAGTGGGGAACTGACTTCGGTGATACCAAGTTTGACTACAAGGAAACTCACCTAATTCTTGGTGGGAGTATTACTGTCACGCTTAAGCGGTAGTGGGTTTAGTTTTTGCCAGATGGATTGGCGTGTGGGCCAAGCGTGTAATGCTGTGCAAGCGTTGTGTAACGATTTACTCGGTACCCCACCTAACAGGTGGGCTTGAGTGCAATTATCTGAGATGTTGAGTTCCAGCAGTTCCTCAGGTCAACCTGTCGATATCCATTGTCAGCAAGGCGTCCTCTCTGCCCTGCCACCAGCGATAGCTGCTCCACTGATAATCCTCAGCTTGTAGGTCAAAACCTCTGCGGTTTTGACTACGCGGAGAAAGGGTTCCTGACGACTTGGAAAGGCAATACTGGAAACTAATGTCTCAGGCACAATCACTCAAGCCCACCCGCTGGCTGGGTTACCAATCGATTTTAATCGCTCCCGAGGTATTACCGCCGGTAACTCTCGCCAACTTCTGGCCGGAAGTATCTTCTATCAGGATAGCGGCGTTAGCGGTCTTAAGCCCGCTTTCCTTAAGGCATTGCCGCCAGTAGGAAAAAGCTTTCCGGGCAATCATTTCCTGTTGTTCTCGTGACAGGTCACCCCAGCGGTCAGCTACTGTGAGACGGGCTGTCTGTGAGCCTTCCTGCTGATCCTCTGCCACGCCGGTTATCACTGCCAGCAAGGTATCAACGAGACGACATCCCATCTTGAAGTTAGTCCAGGGATCGACGTACTTCTCCAGGGATACCAGTGGTGTGTAGATATAGGCGGTGTCTCTATGCTTCAGTTCAACTTTCCACCAGTTGTTGAGTTTTTCAAGCAGCTTGACTTTTGCGCCCCGCTCCAGCCGGGTGACGATAGCTGATCCGGTTGAGGGTCTCTCGCGAACATTGATAGACTCTTTCTTGATCCAGCCCCATTTCTCCGGCACTTTCTCAGGCAGGGTGTCTACCGCAATATCAGTAACGACAGGAACTGCCGCCTGAGCCGTATCGGGTGACTGGGGCGGCTGGGGTACCTGGCCGCTTTGACCCGTAGGTGTCGATTCAACAGTCACCTTGCTCTTGGAAGCACAACCGACAACCGCTACCAAAACCAAAGCCAGAGATATTGTTACCAGCGATTTTAACATGCGTACAGACATGATGGCATAACCCCACTTGTATCTATCCCAAGATACAAATCCGCAAAGCAGACTGACAAGTTTTTACTTGCGGAGAAAAGCACTTTTTTCAAGAGCATACCACCCGCTGAATCAGGACAGGTTGTCACAATTGCCGGCGAGTGGATTTCCAGCGTCGGTGAGTCCAGAGCCATTGCGACGGGCACTCTCTTACTTTTTGGGCGAGCGCCTCAGAATAGCAGGCTATAATTCGTTTGATCTCGGTTTTCTTGTCAGCGCTCAGGTCAGGCTTGATTGTCGCAGCGATATCAAGAGTGTAGCCCGGGTTCTCCCGTTTTAGGAATAGTGGAACAACCGGCGCATCGTAGTGGTAGCTGTAAAGCGCCAGACCGCGCGCATAAGATGATGGTCGCCCGAGGAAATCAACTATAATGCCGTTGGTACCGCCATCCTGATCACCAGCAAAGAGAAAGATGTTTCCGCCCCGAAAAAGATGCGACAACAACCGGGGTGCCCGCTGGCTGGGAATGATCTTGCCACCCAGGCTGATTCTCTTGCGATTCAGCAAGCGATCGACATAGCGATTTTTCTGTTCCAGCGCCAGAAAATGGATACCCGCAAACTGGGTAGCGAGGTACTGTCCCAGAACTTCCCAGGCACCGTAATGACCAGTCACAAAAATCAGCGGTTTACCGGAAGAGGTGATCTTCCTGATCTCCTCAAGTCGGTGCCGGTTCTTCTCCGATACTGTAACCATTTTGACTGTTCTCACCGGTTTTACCACATCGACGGCATTGCCCGCCAGATTACGGTAGAGCCCGGCAACCACCTGCCTCAGTTCTGTCGGTGTCCTGTTCGGGAAAACGCTACTTAGATTATCAAGAGCGATATTTACTCGCTTTGGAGTAAGCAAGAAAGCAAGTTTTCCCAGAAGAGAAGCCAGCGACGTCGTGAAACTTAAAGGGGTGATCTTTACCAAGCCGAAGAAGAGCAGCACGAAGAGATACTCAATCCCATGGCGAAGATTCATCATAATCGAAATCGGTGCTTTCGAGTTTCTCTTCCTCTTTCCAGCGTTCAATCGCATTCTTCTTTCGCCGCTTGATTATGATATAGCCGGCGATAACAACAATTGCCAGAACGATCCAGAGTCCCATACTGTCTGACAGTATAGCAAAGATTGTGTAGTTGTCCGAAAGAAATCTGCGATAGTCAGCCTCGAATTGCCAGAAGGGAATATTGAACGCCGACCGGCAGGCTTCATCCAGATTCTGACCGGCAGTCAGGGCATCGAGAAGCTCAAGCCAGGCCAGCTCACCGAAGTGATCATAGATATAGAAAACCACCAGGTAGCTCTGGGAATATGCCAGGCGGGCCTCTGCCTGGTGGAAAGCATTAACGCGATCAATTCGGCGCAAAGGGAAAAGTGATTTTGTCAGTTGCGCCTTGGCGACAGTGGTAACATTGGCGAAATACCATTGCCCTGCAAACCAGCAGGCAAAACCCTCATCGAGAAAACGAGGAATTCGCACGCCACCGGTGCGGTGGTAGAGAGCAATATGAGCCAGTTCATGCTGTAACAAATTGGTGGTATTGCCGGGATAATTATTCATCAGCGGCGCGCGCAGCACCATCAGGTTTCTCGGGGAGATAGCTACTGCAGCGCCCCATTCCGGCAGGAGGCCACCCGCCACCGAATCAAATTCAGCCTTGGTTTCCACTATCACGACCGTGACCGTATCGGGCAGCCTGGTCTCCAGTAGTTTTTCCAGCCGCAAGGCGGCCGCCTCCAGCGCCGGTTGCATCTCTGTAATTGTGGCTTCATCGACAAAGACAAACCGGAAGAGAGTCGCTTTCATGCCGGCTGGCAGCGACAGCAACAGAACAAGGGTCAGAAGAATAACTTTCACTTCAGCAACATAGGTACCTGAGATGCGCCGGCAACACTTATTCGGAGGCGACAATGGTTTTCGGCAACGGCAGATCGCAGGGTTCGTTATTTAAGCGAACGATTTTGCCCGGTGTGCCGACGACAGTCGCATTATCGGGAACGTCGCACATGTAGATAAAAGCGTTGGCGCCGATGCGGACATTGTCGCCGATCTGCACCGGCCCCAGGATAATCGCGCCGGTACCGATAAAGGTGTTGTTGCCGATGGTGGGATGACGTTTGGCCTTGTGCTTGCCGGTACCGCCCAGAGTAACATTGTGAAAGAGCACACAGTTATCGCCGATCTCGGTGGTTTCGCCGATAACCACGCCCATGCCATGATCGATAAACAGGCCGCGACCGATTGTCGCTCCGGGGTGAATCTCGATACTGGTCAGAAACCGGGCGGTCTGGGAGATAAAACGAGCGATAAATCTCAGTTTCAGCCTGTGGAGGATATGCGCGAACCGATGGATCAGGATGGCATGCAGGCCGGAGTAAAGCAACGGCTCCAACCCCTTGGCGGCAGGGTCGTTACGGTAAATTGCTCTAACGTCATCCAGAATCATGGCAAATCCTACTCCGTCGATGCGTCCAAATGCCTATTTACTCTTCGGCAGTGACCTGGCTTTCCAACAGCCGGTTGAGGAAATGCTTGACGCCTTCAGGGAGTTCCTTGTCGGTGCCCCGCTTCGACCTGATTGATCTGATCTCCATGGTCGGAGCAACGGCGCTGCCGCCGATATGAAGTGTCAGGTCAATACCACCCAGATCGGCGACCCGATCCTGCAAGGTAGGCGGGATAGCCAGATAGCGGGCATCCTGAGCGGAAATCGAAATCTCCAGGGTGCAGTCGAGGCTGCCTGCGAAACCGATAATACCGTCAAGCTTAAATGGAGTGCGACCCGATTTGAAAGAGACACCGATTAGTCTAACACGCAAACCAGCGATTGTAAAACCGCCAGTCAAATCGCGTACACTGAGTTGCTCGCCTCCCTGGGAAGCTAAGCCGGCTCTCAGAAGAGCCTGGGACAGCTTGAAATCGACCAGCTTACCGTGACTAACAGTGAAGCTGCCAGAGCCTCGTAATGTGGGAAGGATATCAACAGCCAGTGATCCCTGTCCCTTGAACTCACCCAGTAGCGACGCTCTGCCGAAAAGATGATCATCGAAACTGGTAAATCGAGAGAGGAAACGGTTGATCTCGAAATCGTACGCTTTGACTTCAATCTCAAACTCACTGGCGGCGGAATCGCTAAGGTCTACTATCACTTCACCGGCAACGACACCGGAGAAAACCTGGGCAGAGAGCGAGTCGAACTCAATGATGCGATTCAAAGCCGTCACCTGCGACTTGAGGCTGTAAAACTCGATGCCGCCGAAGGTTGCCCGGTGGAAACGCATGCTGCCGGCAGCGTCAAAATCAGGCAGGCACGCTAGCAGCGGCGAGGGCGCAATGCTGTCGGCTGCTGCCGTATCTGAAGGAACCGTGGTGAGGATATCAAGATCGAAATAGTCGCTGACCAGTTCAAAGTCGAACAGGGGTTTCTTCTCCGGTTTACCCAATTTGGCGACATAGGGCGCGAAGTTAAAAACTATACCGGATAATCGCAATTCGCTCCTGTCAGAACGAAAATGGAATTCCTGCACCTGGAGGTCCTTGCCGAGAAACTGGCAGGAGATATCGATCTCATCCACCGGCGAACTCAAGCGGGGAGCAGCATAGAAAAGATCAGTCACAGTCACCGCGCCCAGTAGCCGCAGGTTTTCAGGCTCTTGCCAGCGCATGAAGCCGGAGAGGGAGAGATCGAAGCGACCGGAAAGCTCCGCCACGGGGTCGAGCTGCATAAGTTGCGAAAGGAAATTAACCCCGGAGGCGAATTTCAGTTCGGCGGAGAGATTCGGATCATCGAAGTTATCGACCGCCATCCGGAAAGAAGCGGGTACTTCGCCAATGCGCGCCTCCTCGGTGAAAAAGGAGATCGACTGCGAATTGAAGTTCAATTCCGCCAGCTTGATTTTCAAGTCGGTATCCAAGCGCGGTGAATCGGCTTTCAGATCGGTGATAGTTATTTTTCCCTTGAGATTGTCCGCCTGCGGCTGCGCCACCAGGCCGTCGTAAGCGGCATCAATACGAAGGTCGCCGTCAAGGCGAAGATCGCGCAAGGCGGCAAAAGCAGTAAGCAAGGGTGATTCCTGCAAGCGTCGCAATTTAGTACGTGGCGCTACAAACGCCAGGTCGACATCAGGAGAGCTGGAAACATCAGTGATCCCGCCCTGCAGGCGCCCTTCAATACCACCTGCTTCCAGTTTACATTCCCTGATATGAAATGAATCGACCTCAGCGAAATAGACAGCCTCGAGATCAACGCCAATTCCCGCCGGAACGAAAACGAAATCCTGTAGCTCAGTAGCCACCAGGAACGAGTCAGCCTCCAGTTTGCCGGAGATGCTCAACCGCTCCTGGCCCCGGACGCTTGACTCAAAATCAATTTGACCGAGTACCAGCTTGACACCAAGCGAATCATCACGATGGACCAGGCAACCGTTGTTGACAGTAAAGTCTGCGAATGCCAGTGGCACCGCCAGCAGCTTCTCGTCGCCGGGAGTACCTATCTTCGGGTCAGAGCGGTGGTAGTTGGTGATACCATCGATGGTTTTAATCAGGTAAAGCTCTGCATCTTCAAGAGTAAGTCGTCTGAATTGCAGTTCGCCTTTTAGGAGCGGCCACAGTCTGATCTTGCAGTCAAGAGCACCGATCCGCAGGAAATCGGGACGATCAAAGCCGGGGTCGTTTTTCACCCGGATGTCCCTGATGCAAACGCCAATGCCCGAAAAGATGGTGTACTCGACATTGCCGTACTCCACCTGGCGATCGAGCGTCTCTTCCAGCCGTGGTATCAGCGCCGCGACTATTCTGTCCGCCGGTAAGAAGAGCTTGACGGCCGCTACCAGGACCAGAATCAGGACGATTAATACGGCGGCCGTCCAGGCCAGCAGCGATCTTACTTTCATAATAGTCTCATTACCTTATGTCCCCAGTAAAGGATTAGTCGCTACCACCGGGAGTCGACTTACAGTTCTGGTTCCCCGCGTTCGGGCTTGTT
>JAGLUH010000091.1 GCA_023134875.1 Candidatus Zixiibacteriota bacterium | reverse complement strand
CTTAAGCCCTTCACTCCTCGCAAGGCTTTTTCAACAAGCCCGTTCGCGGGGATGACAAATCCAAGCATATTGTTTCAACCATGTCATTCCCGTGCAAACGGGAATCCAGTCCGTAGGTCGAAAGTCCTGCACTTTCGACATTCACGCTAAACCACTACAACTCGTAACTGGAACCATACTTCATGATCACGCACTCCGCCGGCAGGTCGGCCAGCAGCTTCTCGAATTCCTTGAGGTCCTGTTTGATTATATCAAAGGTGTCATAATGCATCGGCGTGACCTTCTTTGGTTTCAGGAATTCAACCGCCTTGGCGGCATCGACCGGCCCCATGGTGAAGTTGTCACCGATCGGGAGCAGCGCCAGGTCGATGTCATTCATATCGCCAATCAACTGCATATCCAGAAAGAGGCCGGTATCACCAGCATGGTAGATCGTCTTGCCGCCGATATTGATCAACGCCCCCGCCGGACTGCCGCCGTAACCGTCACTGTTAGCCAGAGTAGAACCATGATGGGCAATAGTCAGCTTCACCGAGCCGAAGGGAAAATCGGCGCGACCGCCGATATGCATCGGGTGAGCGGTCAATCCCTGTTTGCCGGCGAACTCTGACAACTCGAAGTTGGTGATTACGGTGGCATTGTTATTTTTGGCAATTGTCGGCGTATCACCCCAGTGATCGCCATGACCATGAGTAACAACGATCCAGCCAACTTTAACATCATCCGCTTTCTTGGTCGCTGAAGGATTCCCCTCCAGGAAGGGATCAATTATCAGGTTATGAGTGCCGTCAGTGACTTCAAAGCAGGCGTGACCATGATAGGTTATCTTGACCATTTACTCCCTCCGTGGTTTGCAGACAATCTTAACGATAGTATCTGACAATACGATTATGCACTTTCCCTGGTTGCGTGGCAGAAGCCGAAGTTTCCCGCCCGGCAAGTCTTCACTCGCCGTAGTTGCAGGTCAGGCGCCCATCCGACTTTCTCCTATGCGATCCGGCCTCCTCCCAGAAGCAGATCACCGTCATAGAAAACCGCCGACTGCCCGGGAGTAATCGCCCTCTGTCTCTGGGAGAGTCTAACACCTGCCCGCCCCCCTGTCAAGATTGTAAGTTGCGCCGCCGCTGGCTCATGCCGATACCTGATTTTCACCTCGACAGGCAACTCCTCTTCCGGAGGTTCAATCGAGACCCAGTTGAGATCAACGGCTTCGAAATAATCTGACCAGAGATCATCCTCCGAACCAACGACTATCTCATTGGCTTCCGGATCGATGCTGACCACATAATGCTTTTCAGTGGTGTTGATCTCGATCCCCTTGCGCTGGCCGATAGTGTAGCGGTAGTATCCCCGATGTTCGCCGACGATGTTGCCCGCCATGTCCCTGATATTGCCGCTGCCCGGTATGTCGGGATACCGCCGCTTGAGCAGACGTGGGTAATCATCGTCGGGGACAAAACAGACTTCGCGGGATTCCTTGCGTTCGGGGCTGGTCAGTTCATACTCCTGGGCAAACTCCCTCACTTCTCTTTTTTTCATCTCTCCCAGAGGAAAAAGAGTCCGTGCCAACGACTGCTGGGTCAAACCCCAGAGAAAATAGGTCTGGTCGCGTTCAGGATCAAGCCCCTTGCGCAACTGGTAGCGACCGGAACCGGCATCGCAGCTGATACGCGCGTAATGACCGGTGGCAAGATGGTCGCACTCCAGTTGGCGAGTACGGTGTTCGAATACCTGCCACTTGATACGACTGTTGCAGAGAATGCATGGGTTAGGTGTGCGACCCTGCAAGTACTCGGAGATGAAATCATTGACAACTATCTCCTCGAACTGCCGCTTCATGTTGAGGACATAATGGGGAATGCCAAGCTGACGGCAGACGCGGCGCGCTTCCTCAAACATTTCCGGAGAGCAGTAGTGTCCGCCGAGCACTTCTGTTTCACTGCCGGCGCGATCGAACTCCCAGAGCTTCATGGTGAAACCGATCACTTCATAGCCGGCGTCTTTCAGCCTGGCGGCAGCCACGGAACTGTCGATCCCCCCCGACATTGCGACGGCAACGCGTTTACCTTTCATCGATGGTTTCTCATGGCTACTCCTGTAAAACCACGGACGCGCTCGCCCTCATTTGGCTTGCGCATAGATCGGCGACATGCTCCTCAGGCGTGTGATAATCGCCGGCAATTCCTGAAGGCAGTAGTCGACTTCTTCCTCGGTACTATCCTTGCCCAGCGACAAGCGGACGGCGGTCTGAGCCAGTTCCGGCGACACGCCCATCGCCGTCAGAACATGGGAAGGTTCAATGGCACCGGTGGTACAGGCGGA
>JAGLUH010000090.1 GCA_023134875.1 Candidatus Zixiibacteriota bacterium | reverse complement strand
TTATGTTATCCATCGGCACAAAGCCCCACTCACGGCTGTCGGCCGAATTATCGCGATTATCGCCCATCATGAAATACTGCCTTTTGGGCACGACAAACTCCATCAGATGGCGCTCCATGAATTTTTCATACTGAACAATGTGCGGATGATCGTTAATCTTCTCCTCAAAAAAATCAAAATTCTCCCATCCACGTACATACGGAACATGGCGAATCGTGCCGTTCTTGATAACAAGGCGGCGCTTGTTGTCCGGATCTTGCAAAACGACGACGGGCTTTTGTTCCAGCTGTTTGCCATTTACAAAAACATCGGTCCCTTCGAGCTTGATGGTGTCGCCCGGAAGACCGACAACGCGCTTGATGAAATCTTTGCCTTCTTCAACGGGATAGATAAAGACCGCAACGTCGCCGCGCTTTGGACCTTTGCGCTCCCAGAAACGATATTTCGTGAACGGAACACGCAGTCCGTACTCAAACTTGTTGACGAAGATATGATCGCCGATAGACAGCGTAGGCAGCATTGAGCCCGATGGTATCTTGAAGGCCTCAAAGACAAACGCGCGTATGGTAAACGCAACGAGCGCTGCTATAAGCAAAGCTTCCGCGTATTCCCGAAACGTGCTCTTCTTCTTATATTTTGTCCTCTGTGTGATTTCTTCACTCATCTTGTCCTCACTTGATTTTAAGAACGGCTAAAAAAGCCTCCTGTGGAATATCAACGTTTGCAACACGCTTCATGCGTTTTTTGCCTGCTTTTTGTTTCTCGAGCAGTTTCCGTTTGCGCGTGATGTCACCGCCATAACACTTTGCGGTAACATCCTTGCGCAGTGCCTTGATCGTCTCGCGCGCAATGATGCGGCTGCCGATAGCCGCCTGTATTGCGACGTCGAACTGCTGGCGCGGTATGAGGCCGCGCATTTTCTGCACGAGTTCACGCCCGCGGTAATAGGCATTCTCTTTATGCAGGATCGCCGCGAGCGCGTCGACCGGCTCGCCGTTCACCAGGATAGAGATCTTTACGAGGTCTGCCGGTCGATATCCGGTGATTTCATAATCAAGCGACGCATAGCCGCGCGAGATTGATTTGAGTTGATCGTGAAAGCCATACATCATTTCGGCGAATGGAATCATATAGCGTATGACGACACGATCGCTGCCGAAGTATTCCATGCCCTCCTGCTCACCGCGTCTGTTCTGACAGAGTGCTAAGATGTTGCCAATGCATTCCACCGGGCAGTGAATGGCCACCTGGGCATAGGGTTCGCGCAATTCTTCAAGCTCATTGGGTTCCGGAAGTTTTTCAGGATTGTCGACCCAGATCTCCTTGCCCGCGGTCGTTACGGCCTGATAAATGACGGTGGGTGCGGTGGTAACCAGATCCATGTCGAACTCGCGTTCCAGGCGCTCCTGCACAATCTCCAGATGGAGCGAGCCCAGGAAACCACAGCGAAAACCGAACCCCAGTGCATTTGAGGTTTCGGGTTCATAGGAAAACGCGGCGTCGTTGAGCTTGAGTTTGTCCAATGCGTCACGCAGCGCGCCGTATTTGTGCGAGTCGGCAGGATACAACCCTGCAAACACCATGGCCTGTACTGGTTTGAACCCTGCGAGTGGTTTATGCGCTGGTTCATCCTCAAGGGTGAAGGTATCGCCGATCTGCGCTTCACGAACTTCTTTGATGTTGGCGATGAGAAAGCCGACCTCGCCGCAGTCCAGCTGTTCGATATTTCTGGCGTGCGGATCATAGACACCCAGACTCTGAACTTCGAAAGTCTTGTTCAGGTTCATCGAAACGATGCGCTGCCCCACGCGTACTGAACCATCGATAATGCGGACCAACGCTACGGCTCCTTGGTAGCTGTCGAACCAACTGTCAAAAACAAGCGCGCGCAGGGGCTCAGCTGATGAGCCGCGCGGTTTGGGGCATCCATTGACAATCGCCTCGAGGACGTCGATGATACCCTCGCCGGTTTTGGCGGAGGCAGGTATTGCCGATTCAGCAGGAAGACCCAGAACTTCTTCACATTCGGCAGCAACACGGTCAACGTCGGCGCCTTTGAGATCAATCTTGTTGATCACCGGAATAATTTCAAGATCGTGTTCAAGCGCCATCAAAAAATTCGCGACGGTCTGTGCCTCGATACCCTGCGTGGCGTCGATCAACAGCAGCGCCCCTTCGCATGCCTGCAGCGAGCGGGATACTTCATAGTGAAAATCAACATGTCCGGGTGTATC
>JAGLUH010000009.1 GCA_023134875.1 Candidatus Zixiibacteriota bacterium | reverse complement strand
CTTGATCTACGGCCTGTTATTCACACAAATTCTCTAATCTGATGCCGCGTTTTCGCGCTCCATCCGGCGGTTGCCAGACTCCACTGGCAACCCGACCTACTCCAGAGACCTGCTGAACTATCATCAATCACGATATCACAATCGTGTCATCACGTTCCGGGCCGGTGGAGAGGATACTGATCCTGGCGCCGACAAAATCCTCGATGAATTTCAGATAGGCGCGGGCGTTCGCATCAACATCGCTAAGGCGGCGCAATCCGTTAATCGGTTTACTCCAGCCGGGAAGGGTCTCATAGATCGGTTCAAGCCGTTCAAACTGGGGAGTCGATTGCGGCGGCACGTCGATCTCCTGGCCATCCAGCTTATAGCCGATACAGACTTTGATCTTCTCAAAGGCGTCGAGCACATCAAGCTTCATCAGGGCAAGATCATCAACACCATTGATACGTACTGAATACCTGAGTAGCACCAGGTCAAGCCAGCCACAGCGGCGTGGTCGGCCGGTAGTGGCGCCGAATTCAGTGCCCAGCTTACGCATCTTCTCGCCCAGGGAATTATCAAGCTCCGTCGGGAAGGGGCCATTGCCCACCCGGGTCTGGTATGCCTTGGCGATGCCGGTAATCCGCTGCAAATGCTGCGGCCCGATACCGAGACCGGTCAGAACGCCCCCTATGGTCGCGTTCGAGGAAGTGGCATACGGATAGGTACCGAAATCAATATCCAGCAGCGTCCCCTGCGCCCCCTCAAAGAGCACGCTTTTGCCCGCAGCCATAGCGTCAATCAGGTAAAAGGAAACATCGGCCACCAGCGGCCTCACCCGATCACGGATCTTTGTCATTGCGGCAAAGGCGGCTTCGCTGGTAGGTTGTTGATCGGCAGGCAGGAATCCGAAAACATGTTGCTTTGACTCGATGTTGAACTCGATTTTTTCGCGCAGAAGCTGGTCATCGAAAATATCGGCTAAACGAAGGCCGCTTCGTCCCACTTTATCCATGTATGTCGGGCCGATTCCTCGTTTCGAGGTATCAAGAGCGTCCTCACCGCGAGCCTCTTCCCGAACCGCCTCGGCAATCTTGTGATAGGGCATCACCAGGTGCGCCCGACCGGAAAGCAGAATGCGGCCGCTCGTATCGATTCCCCGTTCTTCAAGGTCGCGGATTTCAGCGAACAACTGGAACAGGTCAATCACCACGCCGTTGCCGATCACACAGACTTTGCCGGAATGTAGTATGCCCGACGGTATCAGGTGCAGGATGAACTGCTTGCCGTCGACCTGGACGGTATGACCGGCGTTGGCGCCGCCCTGGCAGCGGGCAATGATATCAGAGTTGCGCGACAGCCAGTCGACTATCTTACCCTTGCCCTCGTCGCCCCATTGCAGACCCAGTACTACTCGATTTCCCATAATTACTATCTCCCGCTGCTTTCACCTACCGCAGCAGAGTCTCAATCCAGGCGAGGATTTCTGACTTGCCGTCGCCGGTTTCCGCGGAGAAGGTTATAATACTTTTTCTTTCGATATTGAATTGCTTTTGCAGGTTGCCGACTGCCTGCATCTGTTTGTGGCGGGAAAGCTTATCCGCCTTGGTTAAGACACAAAGATGGCGCTCAACCAACTCAGCAGTCCATTCATTCAACCGGTGATCAAGCTCGGTCGGATCATGGCGGATATCAATCAGGTGCACCATCCCTTTCAGCGAGTCGCAATTCTGGAAGTAATAGTCGACCAGCCGCTGCCAGCGCTGGCGCTCAGATTGCGGCGCCTTAGCGTAACCGTAGCCGGGCAAATCCACGAAATAACAGTTACCGTTGACCAGAAAGTAATTGATCGACTGCGTTTTCCCCGGCGTTTGCGACACCTTCGCCAGCTTCTTGCGACTAAACAGCCGGTTGAGAAGAGATGACTTGCCCACGTTCGATCTGCCGGCAAATGCTACCTGATTCCGCCCCCCCAGAATCAGTTGATCAGGTTGGTAGGCAGTCTTCTCCAACGAAACTTGCTTCAGTTTCAGCATTATCTCTACTTAAATTCCACCGGTGATCGAAGGTAAGTCAACTACTTGGGAAAAGCAAGTTTTAAGATATCTTTTGCTTTCTTGAGGTAGGTTATTTCTACTTTTGAGGTCAATTCCTCGGGCAATTCCTCTATTTCCGGTTGGTTTCC
>JAGLUH010000089.1 GCA_023134875.1 Candidatus Zixiibacteriota bacterium | reverse complement strand
AAGACCGGATGCAGCCACTGCTCGAACCAGGCGCCACCGCCCAGAACTTTCGGCCAGCCGATAAAACCGCCGACCAGTGACAACACCGCCAGAATTACCAATGGCGTGGTCATCGACTTGGGTGATTCATGGATGTGATGCGCGGTCTCGGCGTCATAGCGACCCTTGCCGAAGAATGTCAGGTAGATCAAACGGAACATGTAGAAGGCAGTCAATCCCGCTGTTAACACACCAACAACCCAGAGAATCGGCGAGCCATACGGCGACGAAAACGACTGCCACAAAATCTCGTCCTTGGAAAAGAAACCGCTGAAGATGGGTATGCCGCAGATCGCCAGGGTGGCCACCAGCATTGTCCTGTAGGTGATCGGCAGCCTGGCTTTCAGCCCGCCCATCTTGCGCATATCCTGTTCATCGCTCACAGCATGTATTACCGAACCGGCGCCGAGAAAGAGCAATGCCTTAAAGAACGCGTGGGTCATCAGGTGAAAGATACCGGCGCCGAAGGCGGCGACGCCGCACGCTAAGAACATATAACCGAGCTGGCTGACTGTCGAATAGGCGAGCACCCGTTTGATGTCGTTCTGGAAAAGACCGATAGTAGCAGCCACAAACGCCGTCACAATACCAATGATCGCCACCACCAAAAGCGATGTCGGCGCCATCATGTAAAGTACATTACAGCGCGCCACCATGTATACACCGGCGGTAACCATCGTCGCCGCATGAATCAACGCCGATACCGGCGTCGGGCCTTCCATCGCATCGGGCAGCCAGACATAGAGCGGTATCTGCGCCGACTTGCCGGTCGCACCCAGGAAAAGCAGCAATGTGATCGCCGTGATAATACCGCCGCCGAAGACAAGCTGCTGCGGCGCCAGGGCGAATACCTCGGTGAAACTGACCGTACCCAGGTTCCAGAAGAGCAGCATGATCGCCAGCAGGAACCCGAAATCGCCGATACGGTTCACAATAAAGGCTTTGTCGCCGGCGATCGACGCGGATTTACGCTCGTACCAGAAACCGATCAGCAAATAGGAACAGAGACCGACTCCCTCCCAGCCGACGAACATCAAAAGGAAATTATCCGCCAGCACCAGCAGCAGCATGGAGCCGGTGAAGAGATTCAAGTAAGTAAAGAAGCGCGGGTAGTCGGGATCATGCGCCATGTAGCCGATCGAGTAGACATGAATCAGGAAAGCGACGCCGCTGACGACCAGGATCATCACCGCTGAGAGCGGATCAAGCAGGAAACCCATATCGGCACTGAACGATCCCGCCGGTACCCAACTGAAGAGCGTCACTTCGTAGATGCGGCTCCTCGCGGGAAGACCCAGCAATTGAATGAATACATAAATCGACAGGGCAAATGAGAGAAACACCGACCCGCAGGCGGTAAGACTGACCAGCGACTTCGGCATTTTTCGACCCAGCAGGCCGTTGGTGATAAAGCCAATCAGGGGAAAGAGGGGTATGAGCCAGATTAATTCCATAGTATTACCACTTCAGCAGGTTGACCTCGTCGATATTGGCGCTGTCGCGATGACGGAAGAGAGCAATGATGATCGCCAGTCCGACCGCCGCTTCCGCCGCCGCTACCGTCATCACCATAAACACCATAATATGACCATCCATGCCGCTCAGAGAGCGGGAGAAGGCGATCAAGGTGAGATTGCCGGCATTGAGCATCAGTTCGATTGACATGAAGATGATAATTATGTTTCGGGCGATGATAACACCGGTTACGCCGATCACAAAAATCACGCTGGCGACAGCCAGGTAGTATTCCAATGGTATCATATCCTGCCTACAACTTCCTTTTGGCCATTACGACCGCGCCCAGAACCGCCACCAATAGCAGCACCGAGGTTAGTTCAAAGGGATAAAGGTAATCAGTAAAGAGCAACTTCCCTACTGACTGAATCGAACCGAACATCTCAGGTAAAGACCCGTCACCATGAGCGGACATACTCGCCGCCTGAATCGCCACCACTGCCTCCACCAGCAGCACGATCCCCAGGGCAACGACTATGGGCTTGAATTTGAGCCTGATATCCTTACCGTACTCTTCGCGCCGCAGGTTCAAGAGCATGATTACAAAGAGAAAAAGCACCATGATAGCGCCGGCATAGACTATGATCTGCAAAACGGCGATGAAAGCGGCATTAAGTTGAATAAACAGCACTGCCTGGGCGACAAACGCAGTGACGAGATACATCACCGCCGCGATCGGGTTGCGCTGAATCACCACCAGGAAGGCGGCGGCAATCGCCACCAGCGCGCTGATCAGGAAAATCGCCAGTTCCATCGGTTTATTCTTGACTATCCTCCACTAAGTCGACCCTACCGGTTTCCTCTTCCCAGTGCACCCGTCGCCGGGGACGCAGGAACTTGATCGGCGAGGGTTTTTCGCGTGGCCACTTCACCAGCAGGTCATCTTTACTATAGGTAAACTTGTCGCGCTCATCGTCGGCAAACTCATATTCTTTGCCCAGAAAGATCGCCTCCTCGGGGCAAGCTTCCTGGCAGAAGCCGCAAAAGATACAGCGCAGTTCATTGATCTCATATACGCGGGCGTATCGTTCCCCTCTTTCGTTTTCCGCCGGTTCCATGTAGATGGCATCCGCCGGACAGGAGGCAGCGCACAGTCCGCAGCAGACACAGCGTTCCGTGCCATCTTCGTAGCGTTCCAGGAAATGCAGACCCCGATAGCGCGGCATCATCTTCGACTTGACAAAAGGATACTTGACCGTCGTCGGCTTGCGGAAAAGCTGCTTGAAAACGGTAAACATCCCGATTGGAATCGAGATAAACACCTGTTTGAGCAGTCTAAACAAGCATACCTCCTAAAGCAGCGCTATCGCCGCCGTCACCAGGATATTGGCCAGCGCCAGGGGAATGATCACATACCAACCGAACTTCATCAACTGGTCGTACCGCAGGCGGGGCAGACTAGCCCTTAGCCAGATATAGAAAAACATAAAGGCGAACACCTTAATACAGAACCAGACTATCGGTGGCAGGAACGGTCCCTGCCAACCACCGAAAAAGAGCGTTGTCGCAATCGCCGATACGGTCAGCATGTTGGCATACTCACCCACGAAGAAAAGCCCGAAACGCATCGACGAATACTCGGTATGATAGCCCGCCACCAGTTCCGCTTCCGCCTCCGGCAGATCGAAAGGAATGCGGTTGGTTTCAGCGATGGCACAGACTATGTAGAGTAAGAACCCCACCGGCTGACGAATGACAAACCAGTTGAGTATTGAGTCCTGTTGTTCGACAATTTCCACCAGGCTCACCGTACCTCCCAACAGCAGGACACCGATTACCGACAGCCCCAGGCCGATCTCATAGGAGATCATCTGCGCCGCGGAACGCAGGCCCCCCAAGAGCGAGTACTTGCTATTGGACGCCCATCCCGCCATCATCAAACCATAAACACCCAGCGAGGTTATCGCAAACACCAGCAGAATACCCAGATTGAAATCGGAGATCACCAAGTCAATCTCACGGCCAAACAGTGTGATCGTGTCGCCGAACGGCACCACTGCTATCGGAATCACGGCAGGAATGAACGCCAGCAGCGGCGCCAGCAGGTAGATCGTCTTATGCGCCTGGCCGGGAACGATATCCTCCTTGAAGAGCAGCTTGAACATATCAGCAATCGGCTGCAACAGCCCGTACGGCCCTGCCACTGCCGGGCCAATGCGGGTCTGGAAAAAAGCCACGAGCTTGCGTTCCAGGTACGTCGACCAGGCACAGGCCATCAGCAGCACGGTGATGACCACCAGTGACTTGATTGCGGTTATGACGGCAAACTCAAGCATCTTACATCTTTGTTAACTTAACCAGATCAACCTTTTCCTGGCGTCCCATCAGCAGATTGGGACATAATTCAATGAAATTATCCGGCACCAACACCTGCCCGTCGGCAAAACCTTTTAGGATCGTAACCTTGCCGACCACTTTGCCGTAGCGGGACTCCACCCGCACCAGATCACCATTGGCGACAATCAGCTTGTCCGCCTCGGCGGCGTTGATACCGACAAACGGCTCGCTGGTGAATTTCATCAGGGAATCGTTCTTTTCCGACAGCGTACCCCGATGGTGATCGGCATTGCCAACCAGCAACACAAAAGGATACTGGTTATCTTCAGAGTAGGGAGTATACTTGATATCCGCCAAATCGGGAACCGCTTTCTTTTCTGTGGATTTGATCAGGACTCCCTCCCGACCGATAGCTTGCGTCTGGGCCGGCATCTCACCATTCAGGAACTGGATCATTTCCCGGTAGACGTCCGTCGGCGTCGGCTGGTTGAACTTGACACCGAGATGATCGGCCAGCAACTCGATAATTTCACAGCCCGGCTTCGATTCGAACAGGGGCGCGATCGCCGCCTGCGAATACTGCAACCGACCTTCCCAGTTCACCACCGTGCCCTCAGTCTCAAGAGAACTGGACAACGGCAGGATCACATCGGCTATCCGAGCGGTATCGTTCATAAAACTGTCGATCACTACCAGCAGCTTCAGCCCTTCCAGAATCGACTTGACCTGGTTGCCGTCAGGGAAGACTCGAATCGGATCGGTGTTGAAAATAAATCCACATTCGATTTCATCCTCGGCGATGGCATCAAGGATTCCAATCGTATCCTTGCCCACCATCTCAGAAATCGGTCCCTTCCAGGTGTCCTCGTATCCGGCCTTATCATCCACCGACACCCCACCGGGTAAAAGGTCAGGCTCGGCGCCGAACAGGCTCGCACCGCGGCTGTTGCTGTCGGTCGGCATGGGTGCAAAGCAAGCAGAGCGGCAAAGGCTCTGCAGGTTGCCAATCGCTAAGTAAATACTGTCACGGTAGGGATGCTGCTCCACCTCGCGACCGGTAAGGATAACGATATTCTCAGCGTTACTTAAGGTTGCGGCGATTTTCTCCAGCGTCGCCGCCGCGACGCCGCAGATTGCCGCC
This sequence comes from Candidatus Zixiibacteriota bacterium, assembly GCA_023134875.1. Classification (GTDB taxonomy): domain Bacteria; phylum Zixibacteria; class MSB-5A5; order CAIYYT01; family CAIYYT01; genus JAGLUH01. The sequence goes on along the minus strand of JAGLUH010000089.1, from coordinate 3,916 downwards.
GCCTGACCAGAGGATTCATGCTTGCTCCGGAACTCTTCGATTGGCGATGCCTCAAGGTCAATCGCCTCAGGTTTTTTGCCGGCTTCACTGATCAGAGCAGCGATCAGGCCGAGGAGAAACATAACTTCAGTGGCCGGTTTGTAGATTACCTCGACCTGCGCCGCACGTATGCCCAACGGCGTCGGTCGCGGATTGGCCAGGATCAGTCGGGCGCCATGTTGCCTGATTGCTTTCTTCACTCGCAGCGCCGTAATCGGGTTTTCCGCGTGCAGATCAGAGCCGATGACCAGGATGACATCAGCCTTTTCGATATCGGCGTATTCAATCGTGTCACTGCCGATACCGCGCTCGACAACCTGGCGTCCGAGGGAGAGCTTACGCTTGCGACCGAGACGGTGATCGATATTGTTGGTGCCGATGACCCGCCGCAGCAGGCGACCAAAGGCATAAATCTCTTCGTTAGTGCTGCTTTCACCCACCAGACCGAAGAAACCGGAACCGGACAGCTTAGACTTGAGGGTATTGGTCTGGGATTTGATATATTCCAGCGCTTCCGTCCAGGTAGCCTCCACCAACTCGCCCGCTTTCCGGATCATCGGTTGCTTGATCCGATCGGGGCTGGTGGCAAACTGGTAACCGTAACGCCCGACATCGCAGATAAAACCGTCATTGACGAAATCATTGCCGGCGGCGGTAGCGCGCAGTATCCGGTTGTGATATGTCCACAGTTTCAGATTGCAGCCGTCGGGACAGTGGGGACAGATCACCTGCGCCTGCTTAGTCAACCACACTCTCACCTGGTAACGCCAGTCGCTGCTGGTCAGCGCGCCCACCGGACAGTTCTGCACCAGGTTGCCGGAGTAGAGATTCCTGATCTCCCCACCCGGCGGCGGTTTGATCTCGGTATGACATCCCCGCTGGTAAGCGCCCAGGTCATCCTCCATGAAAGCTTCATTGACCAGCCGGACACAGCGATAGCAATGGATACAGCGATTCTGGCTGCGAATGATCTCCGGCCCGATGCGCAGGTCGTCGAAAGTGGACTCAGGACCAACGAGAAACCGATGTTTCGGCTCCTGGTGACGGCTGTAGTCGAGGCCATATTTGAAAGCGACATCCTGCAGTTCGCATTCCCCACCCTGGTCGCAGGTGGGACAATCAAGAGGATGATTGGCGAGAAGAAATTCGAGGACGCCCTGCCGCGCCTTGATCACCTGGGGTGAGTCGGTATGCACCACCATACCCTCACCGGCGACAGTAGCGCACGCCGGTTGCAGCTTGGGGAACTTCTCGATCTCGACCAGACAGATACGACAGGCGCCCACCGGCACTAAGTGGCGATGCCAGCAAAAATGCGGAATCTCGATACCAACCGCCTGCGCCGCTTCCAGCACCGTCTGACCTTTGGTTACCGGCACTTGCTGTCCATCTATAGTTATTTCAAAATCAGCCATCTATCTCAATCTAAAGTCAGATTTTACCAGACATTTCTTATGTTCGATATGATAAATGTACTCATCACGGAACTGCTTGATCGACGAAATCACCGGCACGGCGGCGGCATCACCCAGAGGGCAGATCGTGTTGCCCTCGATGTTGTCCGCCAGGTCAAGCAGGGTGTCAATATCCTCCATAGTGCCCCGGCCATGTTCGATGCGGCGGAGGATCTCATACATCCACTGCGTTCCCTCACGGCAGGGTGTGCACTTGCCGCACGATTCATGGGCATAGAAATGCGCCAGCAGTTCCGTCACCCAGACGATGCAGGTTTCTTCATGGATCACAATCACAGCGCCGGAACCGAGCATCGAACCGGCTGTCACCACCGACTCAAAATCGAGCGGAGTGTCGATTTTGTCAGGTGTAAGCATCGGCGTCGAGGAACCGCCGGGGATAACAACTTTCAGCTTCTTGTCGTCAAGGATACCGCCGCCCTTTTCGTAGATCAGGTTTTTGAGCGAATAGCCCATCTCTACTTCATAGTTGCCTGGCCGCTTGACATGCCCCGACAAGGAAAAGAGCTTGGTACCGGTCGATTTCTCAGTACCCAACTGCGCCCACCAGTCGGCGCCCCTATTCACAATCGACGGCAGGGCGGATAAGGTCTCGACATTATTGACAACCGTCGGGCAGCCGTAGAGTCCTTCCACTGCGGGGAAAGGCGGCCTTATCCGTGTCACTCCTCTGTCCCCTTCGAGGGAATTTAACAGCGCCGTCTCTTCGCCGCAGATATAAGCGCCACCACCGCGATGGACAACCATGTCGAGATCATAGCCGCTGCCGAAGATGTTTTTACCGAGATAGCCCCTCTGGTAGGCTTCATCAATCGCCGCCTGCATCCGTCGGGCGGCCAGGACGAATTCACCCCTAATGTAGACAAACGCCTGGTGCGATTCGATCGCAAAGGAACAGATCGCCATGCCCTCGATTACGCGGTGGGGATCATTCTCCAGCAGCACTCGATCCTTGCAGGTGCCCGGTTCCGATTCATCGGCATTGCAGCAAAGATATTTTGGCTTGGGCGACTGGCGCGGCACAAAGCCCCACTTCACACCGGCAGGAAAGCCAGCGCCGCCCCGTCCGCGGATACCGGACTTTTTGACCAGTTCAATCAGGTCATCGGGCGCTATCTCCCTGACCACTTTCTCCCACGCCTGGTAGGCGCCCCGCGAAACGGCAGTCTCAATCCGGTGTTGCTGGGGATCGGTAACAAACTCGGTCAGGATTTTTGTCTGCATCTCTATCTACCCGGTGCCCTGCTTTTCAAATCAGCGATAATCTGGTCGACTTTTTCCTTGGTCAGGTTCTCATAGTAGTCGTCATTGATCTGCATCATCGGCGCGGTGGTGCAACTACCGAGACATTCAACTTCCACTACGGTGAAAAGATTATCGGGCGTTGTCTCACCTAATTCCTTCAACCCCAGCTTCTCCTGCAGATAGGTGCTCAGATGCCTCGCCCCCAGGAGCGCGCAGGAGATATTGCGACAGACCTGGATATAATACCTGCCGCGCGGCGCCTTGGGGAAATAGGTATAAAACGACGCGGCGGCGGCGACATCGACACACTTGAGATCGAGCAGATCAGCAATTTCCCGGTACATCTGGTCGGAGACATAGCCATGCTCTTCGTTGGCTACATGCAAGGCGGGCAGAATCGCCGATTTCACCTGCGGATACTGCTTCGCGGCGGCGACAATCTTTTCCCTGGCTTGCGGCGAAAGAATCATCGGTCAACCTCCCCCAGGACGATGTCAACCGAACCGATACAGGCGATCACATCAGCGATAAGCTGCCCCATTACCAGCTTCGACAACGCGGAGATATTGACAAAACTGGGCGGTCGCACCCGCATCCGCAGCGGCTGGGGCGAACCGTCGGAGACGATATAGAAACCAAGCTCACCTTTGGGCGCTTCAATCGTCTGGTAGACCTCGCCCACTGGTGGATGGAACCCTTCGGTGATCAGCTTAAAATGAAAGATCAGCGCTTCCATCGAGTGCGTCGTCTCATACTTGGTGGGCAGCACTACTCCCGGTGCCAGCGCCCGATAGCGCCCTTCCGGCATCCCGTCCAGCGCCTGCCTCATGATCCTGAGCGATTGCCGCATCTCCGCCACCCGCACCAGGTAACGGCCATAACAATCGCACATGTCGGAAGTCGGTATCTCAAAGTCGAACTTGTCATAACTGGAATAGGGGCGCGCCTGGCGCAGATCATGTTTGACACCGGAGGCACGCAGCAGCGGGCCGGTGAGACCCGACCTGATCACATCATCTTTGCTGATTACACCCACCCCCATCGTCCGATGGCGCCAGATCGGGTTGTCGGTCAGGATCGCTTCGTATTCATTTATGCGGGACGGCAGCGTATCGAGAATCCTATTGACATGTTCATCAAAATCATCCGGCAGATCA
>JAGLUH010000088.1 GCA_023134875.1 Candidatus Zixiibacteriota bacterium | reverse complement strand
ATTCCATTGCAAGGGCGGTGGTTTTAGGCAGTGCCTTCGTCCCGAGAGTCAGCGGGTAGGACAAGAAACCAAGATCGATGTCTGAGATATACAATACCGACGTTCCCCCAACTTCAGATTCACCGAAAACCTTATCGATATATTTCCCGGGATTTTCCTTAATCCGTCGGTGAGCTTTCTTGAGAAGTTCGTCTCGATCGCCGAAAATAGTTGCCTTGGTGGGGCAAACTGAGGTGCATGCGGGCTGTTGGCCCTGCTTGATTCGTTCATAACACAGATTGCATTTTTGGACGTAGGGCGCCGGCTTTTCCCAATCATATCGCGGTATCCCGTAGGGGCAGGCTATCATGCAGTAGCGGCAGCCGATGCACTTGCCGATGTCATAGACCACCGCCCCTTCTTTTGTTTCATGCAAAGCGCCTACCGGGCAAGCTGAAACACAGGCCGGCTCGAGGCAATGGCGACACTGCTTGCGAACATAGTGTGATCCCGGTTTTTCGATAATTGAAGTCCAGTTCCTGGCTGAAAGACCGTCGTTTCGATGCCAGTTCCTGGGGACATCTACGTCAAGTTTATTGTACTGTTTGCAGGCAATCACGCACTCCAGGCAGCCGATACACTTGGTGACGTCGGTGAGAATAGCCTTGACGCTCATACCGGGGCTCCTTTCTTGCCGAGGGTGGTGCAGACAGCGTCATCCGTTTCAGCCGGAAACTTCCAGGCGATCGTCATAACAAATTGCGAGAATGGCATAATGACGCAGTGAGCGATCTTGGTGAACGGAATTAAAACAAAAATCAGTTCGCCAGAGAGAACATGTATCAACGTGAGGAATTGATAAGCCGCAGGACTAACGGCCATGTTGGCACACACGTACCCGGTAACAAACGGCACCACAAGAATCAGCGGCCAGAGGTAATCCTGTTTTCGGCTCAAAAAGCGGGCGTTTCGACTACCTACACGTCCGATGAAAATCGCCAGTCCGAAGCCGATAGTCGTCAGGGTCAGCAAATCAGCCCAGGACTTCGAAAGAGTGATCCAGCCGAAGCTAAGACTGCTTTTCCATAACTCAACGTGGGCAAAAAGGAATATCGGGACGAGAATGAGCCCGACGTGGAACAGGATGGAAAAGAGGCTGTAAAACGGTCGCTTGTTGAAAACCCGTTTCACCGGGATCAGCCATTCAATGGTCCTCGAAGTCGCCAGACCCCACGGCATCACCTTGTCTCCAGCCTTGCGGTAGGCCTCAATCGTTCCCCATATTTCAAGGATCAATATTCGCGCCAGCCCCAGGACCATCAGAGTAAACGTCAGACGGAATAGAGGGCCTCGTGCAAAATCAAGTAACGCTTCCAATGTTTATCCTTTCTGCTCTAACGCGACGTCGGTTTGCTTGGGCTTATCGAAAATTATAGCTTTGTATATCAAGTCGTGAAGGCCGACCACTTCGCAGTCGATACCCTGATCTTCCATCAGTTCTCGGAGCTGTTTTTTACAGTTGGCGCAGGGCGCGACCAGATACTTGGCGCCGGTGGCGCGGACCTGGTCAGCTTTCAATTTACCTGCCACCATTGTACGGTACGGCCGGACCTCATCGATAGAAACGGTACCGCCGCCGCCGCCGCAGCAAAGG
>JAGLUH010000087.1 GCA_023134875.1 Candidatus Zixiibacteriota bacterium | reverse complement strand
TCGCGCGGCTGCTCGATGATCCACTTTTGACGGGAGATATTGCACGGATCATGGTAGGTGACCCGCTCGGTGACAACGTTGGGATCAAGCTTCAGCCTCCCTTCTTGGAGAACCTTTAAGGTATACTCCATGATGTTAATCACCGGCAGAGCGTCCTTTCCCCCGCAGTAAGTCGGCACGTAGTACTTGGCGCTGCGGGAAGTATGGCCGCACTCACCGATAAGGATCTTTTTACATTTGAGACGCTCTGCTTCCGCATGCACCTTTTTGACGATTCGCTCCAGCATCCGGTCGCTGTAAAACAAACCGTAGTTGATGCCGTCGAAGAAGCCGGTGCCGGTTGTCCATGAATCGCCGGTGGCGGTAAAAACCGCCGCAGTGCCCATCAGTGATTCCGCTTCCATCAGAAAGTCACTCACCGCCGGGATGAAAAGGTACTCACGACCCTCGACGTCGAGAGGAAATTTGATATCCACACCCTTTTCCTCTTTCATGTCGTCTTCAAGAAACTCTAAGGTGTCCAGCAGAGCCGGAACCGGAATGGCCGAGGTGTTGCCGGTTTTTCCTTCAAGCTGTTCGCGGGTGCTGACCACCAGCGCCCTGGGGGCGATGCCGATCTCGCTGAGGATATAACGCCCCAGATGGGTGATAAGAGCGTGATCGATTCCAGCCGGGCACTCCAGGGTACAGCGCTTGCAGGCGGTGCAGTTCCAGAAGGAGTCAGCCATCTCTTCGATCATCTCATCGGTCAGGTGACCTTTGCCAAGCAGTCTTCCTCTCAGTGACCCGGCCAGTGTAAAGTGCCGTCGATAAATGCTTAAAAGAAGCTCCGAGCGGTAGCAGGGGATATCGCGCGTGTCGCCGGTGGCCTCGTAGATCTGTCAATTGGTGGTGCACCGTGAACACTTGGCGCTCATGCGAATAAAGTGCTCCAGGACAAAGCGGTAGTTGGAATGCTTCAGGATAGCGGTAAAGGCTTCCAAGAATCGATGCGGGCGGTCGGCGACATCATAGTCCTCGACATGATACCGTACATCCAGTTTTTGCTTTTCGATAACCTCAGGCTTTTTCGTGGGCGCGAAGGCCTTTTCTCGTTCTTCCGGGGTGATAACGGTTGTTCTCATGTATGCTCCGTCTTGTCACGTTTCAAAAGCTCGTCTCCTTGAAACTCCTTACGGCGATATGTCGGAGGGTCTTGGATAATTTAGGTGAGAAATTAAGGAAGGCTTGCCTCGGTAACATTCTTCTATGAGGCAACGCGCAGGTCTGATTTCGTAGTCTTGGCGGAGAAGTCGCAGCCTATTAGGATATTCCCTACCTCAAAGCTGGTATTGCCGTCGCTTAGTCCCCAACCTGCGCGCCTCTTCTATAACTCATCGAGAAAACAATCCGAGGGAGCGTTCAGGGAATTTAATAGGTGAGCGGCGACTCCCGTTGGTGCGATCTGTTTACGAACCTGGGTAGACGCCGAGGCAACAAGTCTCACACATCCGGACCTCGCGCCTTATGCCATTTCTATCCTCTTTGAGTAATTACCCCTAAGAGGTAAGGATTTACTGACAGAAACTGTCAGCACCATGTTATATTGTCTGTTAAACAGTAAATGTATTTGAGGCACTGCTTGCCGGCCACCTATCGGTTCACTCATGAACCAAGGGAAGCATATCGGGAACTTTTGAACTTTTTGAAAGGAGGTTTGGGATGATAGTGAGAATTCCATCATTATTGATCCTCTCGTCACTGCTGTTTGCTGTGATGGTTGTTACAGCTTTTGCCGCCATGTCATCTGTTGAAAGGCAGGGGACAAGTCCCATTGTGAACGGGTCGCTGCGGTATGGTTTGCTTGGCAAGAACAACGGTACGTCCGTGTCGGACAGGGTGATCCGAAAACATACCCTGGGTGGAGTTGCCCCAACGCAGTCCCCCGGAACGGTTATTGGGGCTACCTGGTATGACTGCCAGCATTTAGGGTCAATGGGACGTATGATTGGCTGGAGCCGGCATGGCAGCCCGGACACCATGATTGTTCATTTCAGCTGGATGTCCATGCCCGGTCCGGTCTTTTTTGCCCGTCAGTACCGGTATGACAGTTGGAACGCCGTGACGGGAAGTTTCGGCGTTGAAACCGGTCTGCAGTCAGAGGATGATTATGCCGGTTTTGTCGGTCTCGACGTAACCGAGGATGGCCGCGCTGTTATCGGTGGTCACAACAGAGAATGGTCTGATGGTTTTACTGATTGTCATTTTTACTGGGATTCCGGCCCGGGTCTGTCGGACTTCACTGCTCAAGCGCAGGTTCCCCGGGAGGTGGCTGAATATGGCGGCTACCCCAATCAGGAAGTGATCTGGCCGAAATTCCGTTACCAGGAAGGTCCCGGCGATACTGTGCTCCATGTTTTTGCTCTGGAAGCCGGTGTTAGTGCCGGTGATCCTCAGGCACTGTACTATTTTCGTAAAGTGGGGATGGACGCGACTGGAACATGGGACAACCCGCCCTATGTTGTGGACACGATGTATACGCCGGGGTATGATATAGCCGCCAATAACGATGGAAAGGTGGCCCTGGTCTGGACCGCTAATCTGCCCTGTCCCGGCGACCCGTGCGACACCTGCTCCGG
>JAGLUH010000086.1 GCA_023134875.1 Candidatus Zixiibacteriota bacterium | reverse complement strand
AGCGAGTATCAGGGTCGGCCATACTTCGCCATGGAGCATATTGAGGGTCGGTCTCTGCGTGATGTTATCAAAAGCAAAGAGTTAACACTGGATCAGGCCGTCAATCTGGCTGCCCAGATATGCGAGGGATTGGACAAGGCACATCAGGCAGGTGTCATCCACCGGGATATCAAACCTTCCAATATTGTGATAGACACCGATGGCCGCGCCAAGCTGCTTGATTTCGGCCTGGCGACGGTAGCGGGGACGGACAAGCTCACCAAGACCGGTTCCACTCTCGGCACGGTGGGCTACATGTCGCCGGAGCAGGCTTCGGGGCGCAAGACAGACGAACGTTCGGACCTGTTCTCGCTTGGTGTCGTTCTCTACGAAATGATCACCGGCCGCCGTCCATTCAAAGGCGAAGACGAGGCCGCCACGCTGCACGCGGTCACACATGAGTCGCCAGAGCCACTGGCCCGTTTCAAGGCCGAAATACCGAACGGACTCCAGGACGTTGTCGATCGCGCGCTGGACAAAGATGTCGAGACCCGCTATCAGAATGCCGCCGGAATGCTGGCTGACCTGAGACGGCTGCGGCGACGTTCATCCGACACGGTTGAGGTAACCAAGCCCGGCAGGCGTTTCGGCCCGCTGGCGGTGGTCATCATCGCCCTTTGTGCGGTTGTAGTCATCGTGGCCGGGTATTTTCTGTTGAACCGAGGCGAAATGACGTCCGAGCCGGGTATCGTCAAAGCAGACGCAGATCGGTGGACCAATTCGATTGCCGTCCTTCCCTTCAGAGATTTCAGCACCAATCAGGACCAGGAGCCCTTCTGCGACGGCATGACCGATGCCGTCATCGGTAGACTATCCGGGGTTGAGGGCCTTAAGGTGATCTCTATGACATCTGTGTTGCGCTACAAGACGCCCGACCGTGACCTCAAGAAGATCGGCCGCGACTTGCAGGTTAATACTATTCTTGAAGGCAGCATCCAACGTGAAGACAGCAAAATCCGTGTCAGGTCTCAGCTAATCCAAGTGGCCGACGACGCTCATCTCTGGTCAGATACTTATGATCGAGAACTGGCCAGTGTATTCGCCATCCAGGATGACATCTCTCGTGCGATTGTTGATGCTATGAAGATTAAACTAATTGGTAAGGACACGAAAGCTATTACTCGACGTTCCACGGTAAACCCGGAGGCCTATGATCTATATACGCGGGGTCGTTTTCTATGGAACAAGCGGACGGAAAGCGATTTGCGAAAAGCGACCGATTACTTTGAGCAGGCAATAGCGTTGGATTCCAACTATGCCTTGGCCTACTCCGGATTGGCTGATGCCTGGGCCGTCATTCCGGGGTACGCCTATATTGAAGCTGTGCCTTGGGCAGACGCTCTTCCGAAGGCCAAAGAGGCCGCAAAGAAGGCCGTTGCGCTAGATGATGAGCTTGCCGAAGCTCACGCATCGCTGGGATTGGCTCTTATGTATGAAGAGAATCTGGAAGCTGCCGAGCAGGAGTTCCTGAGTGCCATTGAGCTTAATCCTGGTTATGCCTGGGCGCACTTCTGGTATTCGCAGTTATTGGGAGGTATCGGTAGGTACCAGGAATTGATCCGTGAGCAAGAAACGGCCTTTGAGCTGAATCCGATGTCGATTCCCCTGATTACCAATATGGCGGGCAGAAGAATGGCATTCATGGAATGGCCGGAGGCGGAAGCGTTATACAAGCGACTTCTGGAGATCGAACCGAACCGAGCAATGTTTCATTTCTATTATGCTAGACTACTCGCAAAGATGGGCACAAATGAGGACGCTTTGCGGCATTGTTCACTGGCCGTCGAGTTAGACGACACATTCTATGATAATGTTGCCTCTGTCTATGATCTGACGGGTGATTTTGCCAAGGCACTGTGGGCGGTCAATAAATACATTGAGTCAACCCCGGATAAGTACAATGCCTATGATACTCGGGGTGAAATCTATGCCCTCAATGGCATGCTCGACAGTGCTATTGCCTCCTTCAATAAAGCACTGGAAATAAAGCCGGATTTGGCCCCCAGCCTCCGGGGCCTGGGAAACGCTTATCTGTTCCGGCAGGAGTACGCCAAAGCGGAAAGCCTGTACCAGGTTTTGGCATCTCATCCCGACAGAACCGCCAGGGCGAACGGCCGACTCTGCCTGACTCTGATCCCGTTGCATCAGGGCAAGTTCAAAGAGGGACTCCGTATGCTGGATGAACTTGCCGCCAAGGCCGTAGCTGACTCGGCTGAGGATTGGTATCTGATAGAAGGGACTTGGAGAAGAGCGTGGATCTACCAGGATTTTCTTGGTGACCAGGAGTCGGCAATCGCCGAGTTTAAGGACGTGATGGAAACAGCTGCAGAAATCGTAGGGGCGGAATGGGCGATCTATTGGTCACACGCTGGTCTTGCCATAAGTTATGCTAAGATGGGCGACCTGGATCGGGCGGAGCAATTCCTTCAGGAATTGGAGAGTGATATCAACAAATATGGACCATCAGCAGTTGCGGACTATTGGTGGTGTGTTGGTGAGCTGGAGATGGAAAAGGGTAACTTTAATAGTGCGGCGGAGTACATTGAGAAGCTCACCCGATTAAATCCGTATAATGACCAGCGGATTCTTGCTCGCTGCTACCTCGGCACCGGGCGGCCAGGCGAGGCAGTAACAGCTCTTGAGAAAATTATCAATCGGTATGGATCATTTCGGGCAGATCGAGCTGCCAGTTCAGTTACGGATCATTTCTGGCTGGGCCGAGCGTATGAAGAGAACGATAATAATGATGACGCTATTACGCAATATGAGATCTTCCTCAATATCTGGAAGGACGCTGATCCGGGGATAGAATCAGTCGAAGACGCCCGCACCCGGCTGACGCGTTTGAAGAGCAAGTCTTGAGATAGATATGGAACAAGATAACGACAACACCCACACCTACGTTGTCCTGACCAAAGACACGATGGTGTCACACTATCAAATAGTCGAGAAGATCGGTGCCGGTGGCATGAGGAAGCATCAGAGTGAATAAGGGTCCAGATGAAGGAAGAGAGATTATCGGGGAGCATCGATAATCAGAAAGAAAAAAGAGACCGGCTTCATGCCGGTCTCTTTCACATACGGTGAACTGCTGTCTTTACCAACAGGAGAACCGTCGTTTGTTACCAGGATCGGCTACGATAGCCGCCACGACCGCCGCCGCCACCACCTCTATTCTCGCGCTGGCGTGCTTCGTTGACCTTCAACGTGCGTCCATCAAGCTCCTGGCCATCCAGTCCGGCGATGGCTGCATTAGCCTCGCTCTGACCGGACATCTCGACAAAGGCAAAGCCTCTTGGTCTCCCAGTGTCTCTGTCCATGATCACGTTTACTTCTGTGACTTCGCCATAAGTCTCAAATGCCTGGCGTAACTTCTCTTCTGTCGCGTCAAACGACAGATTACCAATGTAGATTTTCATTCTACACTCCATTTTTGTTTATCCCAACGTGAATCCTGGTCTCCCAGGTACCTCGTTAGTCGAGATAAACCCATTAAAGCGCACTATTGCGCATCGGTCCCGAGATTCAGCTTTTTTTCAGGGATTTGATGTGTAGAACAAAACCGCGACAAAAGCAGTGACGAAACCAAATATCATTTTATAGTATATCGGCTCATTCCGGCAATGTCAACACATATTTCGACTTTTTTTCGTTCCTGCCGGGTTTCTGCATTCACACACCAATCTAATATAATTCCTAAAGATAAGCTTGCCGCGCCTGAGCCACCATGAGTCTAGCCCTCCCAGATGAGGGTTTCATCCTGGTAACCCATATCTTTCCCCAACTCAAGCGCACACGTCAAGAGATTGTTGAAACACCAGAGTGATTTCCCTCGTGGTGAGTAATGACATTCTGTGGACGGCAGACATCCGCGTTTGCCGCTTCATCATCCTGTAAAGGTCCGGTGCTTACCAGATCCTCGGGCCTGCCGCGGCGCGCTCCTACGAATCGGATTCAGTGGTAGAACTGCTTGCTATAATCCGCAGCCTGTCACGCTCCAAGAGATCGTGATCTACGGCACCGGCAGAGCGGCCGTCTCCTCCGGCGCAAGGGTCACATCGACAAAGGAGTAACCCTTCCCCTGGTGCCCCACTTCAGATTGGTGAATACCTTGTGATTAATAAAATAAACTTCGCATCGGATCGGAGATTTGAATCCCCAGGGTAATGAAAGAGCGCGGGTAAGTATCGGCACGTTTAACGAAGATAACGTATGTCTCCCGGGACCAAGAATATCGTATCCTTTTCCGGATTTGAAGAATACAGCCGACTGGGATTCCCGAACGATAAGCTGAGCACCCGCTTTTATATCCAGCGAACCGGATTCCGGGATGCGATGTATCATGTCGGTTCCGGTCATATCCATCCATTCGATAACTTCCATCATGACAGCCATGATACCTCCTCAAATTCTTAAGAATCAATGATCTTTGTTTCCAGCTTCTGTAAAACAATCGGATCGATAGTCAACGGTCAAAATATTCCGACCATCGGTTTCCGAATCTATTTATCGGCAGGGAATATCAGGTGATGAATTGATCGATCACGCTGCTTGACAAACCAGCGCCCACGGGTCGGCTATAGGGAAGGAAACTATTTCATTCTGAACCAGGGGCTTGAAAAACTCGGAATTCGGAATGACCTGCAAACCGCGAGAACATTCCGCCGATATAGTCTATTCCGAACACCGCCACCGTTACCCTATGCGGCGTAAAGATCCCAAAGAAACGCATGATTTCGAAAGTTATAATAAAAACCCGCCTGCTCGAGGCGGGTTTGAATAAATCTAATCGAAAGTGCTACTTCAATAATAGCATCTTCTTCGTATCGGCAAAATCATTTGCCTGTATCTTATAGAAATATATCCCTGACGGCTGATCACCGGCGTTCCAGGTGATCTCATGATAACCCGCTTCTCTTAGATCATTGACAAGGGTCACGACCTGTCGAC
>JAGLUH010000085.1 GCA_023134875.1 Candidatus Zixiibacteriota bacterium | reverse complement strand
GGCAGGCGAACCTATGATACATGCTATCGGGCACGTGATATTTTCCAAGTACAGAATGTGATCTTGGTAACGCAGCGCTATCATCTCCCCCGTGCCTTGCTGACCTGTGATGGCCTGAATGTCGATGCGGTTGGTTATGTTGCCGATCGGACGCCCTATGTGCATATTCGCTGGTATTGGATTCGAGAAGTACCTGCGCTATGGAATGCGTGGTGGGACATCAACATTAAGCAGCCCGAACCGGTTTTAGGAGATCCATTGCCGATATTTCCATAGACTGAAAATCGATTGGCGAAAATGCAGCCAACGCCTTGAAGTCCGCATGTTAAACCTCCCGCAGTTCTTAAATCTCCCGCAGGTTTCAAACCTGCGGGAGATTTGTGGTGCGGCCGATACATGGGACGACCCTTCGAAATAAATGGATCCTTTCAACCGATTTGTAGAGACGCCCTGGTCTCTACGGGTTATGAACGCAAATGGACAGCGAGCCAACACCCGGGTCGACCCCTACGCGTAAAGGGCATTGTAGGGGCGCATCTGATCACGGTGAAAGTCGAATATCATCTGCAGAATATGACGTTGAGCACTCATGTTCTATTAGCGCTGATATATTATATATTCTGAATATTGAATAACCTAAGGTGGATATGATGGACGGATATGAATGGCAAGGATCGCTCATGAAAGCTCTGGCTCATCCCGCTCGGCTCCAGATATTGGAGGTGTTGAGAAGCGATGGGGAGTCTTGTGTCTGTCATATTGAGAACATTATGGGCCAACGACAAGCCTACATATCTCAACAGCTCTCGCGTCTGCGAGAAGCAGGGCTTGTCGTGGATCGGCGCGAAGGATTGAACGTGTTTTACTCACTCGTCGACGAATCCATTGTTCGACTATTGGAAATCACAAGACAATCGGCGATGGATTTAGCTTCATCTAATGGAGTGAAGCTGAGTTTCCGTCAGCTTGAACATGATGAATCCTGCCCCTGCACCTGCCCCAATTGTGGGGCTCCGGATGAAGCGCCCGCAGGATGAACTTCGCAAGAATGAAGTCTAGTAACTTGATCTGAAGGAAGGGCAATGATGGATATTAAAGTCTTGGGTCCCGGGTGTAAAAACTGTGAGCGTCTGGAGTTGCACGCAGTCCAAGCTGTCGAGCAGATACAGGCCGAGAACCCCAAACTCGAGATTACTGTCAAGAAAGTGACTGATGTAGACTCCTTCTTGGACTACGACATTTTGAAAGCCAGTGGCAAACACATGATGAGGTCTAATTATATATGCCGCAATTAGAAAAAATTGAATCTACCCAACCATCAAGCATGGTGGGGCGCTTATCTATTCTTGATCGCTTCCTGCCATTATGGATCCTACTGGCGATGGCGGTCGGGGTGGGGTTGGGCGCCGCGGTACCTGGTGCGAGGGATGCTTTCGACGCGCTGCGCATTGGCACCGTCTCGTTACCCATCGCCATCGGGTTGCTGTGGATGATGTACCCCGTTCTGGCCAAGGTGAAATATGAGCAGTTAGGAAAGATCACCCAGGCAAAACAACAATTCGGGGTGTCATTGACGTTGAACTGGATCATCGGACCGGCCCTCATGTTCATCCTGGCCTGGATCTTTCTCCCGGATCTCCCGGGCTACCGCACCGGATTGATCATCATCGGCTTGGCGCGCTGTATCGCCATGGTCCTGATCTGGAATATGCTCGCCGGAGGCGACAGCGAATACTGCGCCGTTCTGGTGGCCCTGAACTCTGTCTTCCAAATTGTGATGTATAGCCCACTGGCTTACTTCTACTTGCGCGTAGTGCCCGGTTGGTTTGGCGCCGAGGGCATGATCGTAGATATATCCATGTGGGATATCACCAAAAGCGTTCTCATCTTCCTGGGTATTCCATTGGCGGCCGGGGCGATCACACGCCTCGTGCTGGTCAGGCGTAAGGGTACCGAGTGGTACGACGAAGAGTTCGCTCCCAGGTTAGGCCCCACGGCTTTGATCGGTTTGCTTTTCACAATTGTTGTCATGTTCTCCATGCAGGGCGACAAGATCCTCGCCAACCCCTGGCATGTCCTGCGTGTGGCGATCCCCCTCTTCATATATTTCGTGCTCATGTTCCTGGTGTCCTTCGCCGTCTCGAAATGGAGGGGTTTTTCCTACGAGATGTCGGCTACGCAGTCCTTTACCGCGGCGAGCAACAACTTCGAGCTGGCCATCGCCGTGGCGGTTGGTACCTTTGGCATTGCGTCACAGGAGGCGCTGGCGACGGTTATTGGTCCATTAATTGAGGTTCCCGTCTTAATCGGGTTGGTGTATGTCGCCTTGTGGATCAAGGAGCGATTCTTCCAGATGCCTGTGGAGTCAGTTTCGGGTTGATTAAAGGTTTTTCTATCTTACCCGTCTCGAACTGTTCATCATCCGTTTGTTCTTGTTGAGTCTGCATCCCATAATTCAGGCGCTT
>JAGLUH010000084.1 GCA_023134875.1 Candidatus Zixiibacteriota bacterium | reverse complement strand
ATAAGCTCATGTTGCGAATTGCTTTTACCATTCTTATTTTTGTTTTCGCCCAGCCGCTTCAGGGTGCCGTTCTGACAGCCGACATTACGGCACTCTTCTCATCGCAAACCGGACTCTCGTTTACTGCTTCATTTATAGAAGGAGATGCTGCCAAACCGACCGCGTCGGGCCGAATCAATCAGCAACCCAGTCTGGTTGCGCTATTGAGCGACGACAGCACCGGCCAGGAGGCGGGAGTCGTCTGTTTTATCGTGCCGCCGGGAACGAGGCCGCGGCTGGTGGCGAGTTCGCTCTCCCTGGGTCGTTCTGTCGCTGCGCCAGGCAGTGTCCTGTCGGGAATTGCTGAGATCGACAAGGTTCGACTGATCGAGCCGGTCTCAATTCGAGGCCTGATGATCGGCAAGGTGAGGATTCCCCTGGTCTCAGCGCAAGGGGGCAAATGGTACCAGGTAACGAAGGCGAAAATCTCTATTAACTTTGACGGTATTGCCATCCCCGGCGAACCAATCACCGACAGCCCCTTCAGCCGTATGCTGAGTAAAATCGTTCTCAACTGGGAGACCGCCAAAAGCTGGGGAGCGACACCGCGTATGGCGCTGGCTGGCGATAGCTACAATCCCTTTGCTTCTTCAACCAGCTGGATGCGGATTACCACGCACGCAGCCGGTGTCTACGCTATCAATCGCACCAATCTCTCCCTCGCGGGCGTCGATGTCGCCGGTATTGATCCGGCCACCTTCCGCCTGTTCAATCGGAGCGGTAAAAGGCTGCCAACACGTAACAGCACTCCCCGCGATTCACTGATGGAGATTGCCGTCAACGTCTTTGATGACGACGGCATCTTCAGCGGCGATGATTTTATCATGTTCTACGCTACCGGCAGCGATTTCTGGGAATGGTCTGAGGGCATGGTGTTTAACCAGCATCCTTATTATGATCGCAATGTTTTCTACCTGACGTGGGGGGGCAGCTTTGACTGGCCGGTGCGAAGAATGGCGACGGTTGATGGCGTTTCAAGTATGGGAACGACGGACACCCTGACTGATTTCGTTGATCATATTCACCTGGAGGTGAACCGCGAGTTGCACCGCGATCAAGGTATTATCTTTGACTATTTTAACTGGTATTGGAAAACGGAAGAGAATTTTTTGCTTAACTTTAATCTGCCGAGTGGACTTGCCGACGCCGCCAATCAGTTTCGCGTGAAAATGCGGGCTGAGAGTATCGAATCGCAGGTGGATGTAAACAACGAGCCGGCGCAGAAAGATTCAGTCAGTTCCAGCTTCTTCTATTTCACTACCGAGCATTTTAGTTCCGATCTCAATCAGCTCGATTTTTCCTTAGTGCGCGAATATGGCAAAGCGACGCTGACTGATTTTATCGAGATTTATTATCGGCGTCCTCTCTCGTTAAACGGGGAAGGGGAATTGATCTTTTGTGCGCCGATTGACGCCGCGGCAGGCGAGGAATACACTTACCAGGTCTCCGGCGGTGATCCCTCGATCTACTTGATCGATGTAACCGATCTGAAGAATCAGAAACTGATTGAGGGCGAAATCAGCCAAGATAGATATAGTTTTTCTATAGCTGCAAACGAGAAAAGTGGCCGGATATTCGCCATAGTTACCAGCGACCAGTTGGCCACGCCGACCTCGATTCTGGTTACTCAAATCGACGATCTCAGGTCTTCTGCCAACCGTGCTGACTTGATCATCATCACACATGACAACTTCTTCAACCAGGCGGTGGAATTTGCTGCTTACCGGCAGCAACAGAGCGCTCTTGATATCAGGGTGGTCAAGATATCCGATGTCTATGCGCAGTTTTCCGGCGGCATGGTCGATCCGGTGGCGATTCGGGATTTTCTTGGATTTGCCTTTCGCAACTGGAACGGTGCGGCGCCTTCGTATTGTCTACTGATCGGCGACGGCGTCTATGATTTTCGCGACTACAGCGGCGCCGGCGCAGTCAACTATATTCCTCCCTATATAGTCGATGACGATTCGACCGCCTCGGATGAGAATTTCGCCTACTTCGACCAATTCGCCGAGCTTGACAGTGATAGTTCCTTCGACACCCTCTCGGTGCCGCTCGACCGCGGTGTTGATATGGTGGTGGGGCGCTGGCCGATCAAGTCGTCCTCCGAGTTCCAGGTGGTCGCTGACAAGATGAAAAGCTACGAATCGGGCGGCAGTTTTGGCCGGTGGCGCAACGAGATCACCTTAATTGCTGATGATGAACACCATGGCAGCTATCCGCCGGAAGATTTCCACACCAAAGCGTCGGAAAGCCTGACTGTTGGTTATATCCCGGCAAGTTTTGACCTGAATAGGATTTACGCAGTCGACTATCCTTTTGGAGTTGGCGGCGAGAAACCGGAAGCGCGCGAGGCAATTATCAGGACTTTGAACTCGGGTACTCTACTGGTCAACTACGTTGGTCACGGCAATCCCAATCTCTGGGCGGATGAGCGGCTGTTCCGGCGCAATGAGGATATTCCCCGATTGCATAATCAAGATCGTCTCCCCCTGATTTTTAATGCCTCCTGTTCGATCGGTTTCTTTGATGATCCCCTGGTGGAAGGGATGGCGGAAGATTTCCTTAGCTATCCCAAGGGTGGAGCAGTGGGTACGGTATCGGCGACTCGCTTGGTGTATTCCCGTCCCAACGCCGCCTTTAACAAATCCAGCTTCTATTATCTTCTGGGCGATTATGATTTCACTATTGCCGAAGCGGTCTATGTCGCCAAGCTGGTGCGACAGGATACCGGTGCGGAAACCAATGACCGCAAGTATATCTATATTGGTGATCCCCTTACCCGTCTCGGTTCCGCCCCGCTGACTATCGAATTCGAGAAGTTTGAGCCTGATTCCTTCGTTGC
>JAGLUH010000083.1 GCA_023134875.1 Candidatus Zixiibacteriota bacterium | reverse complement strand
AGCGTATTTGATAACGAGCGGGAACGTAAGTTTACCTTTCCACCGGAAACCGACACCCTGCGCTATATTGAATACGGCCCTGAATTCTATCGCGGCAAGGTGGATGTTAGCGGCGGCCGGTTTGAATTGAAGTTCGTGGTGCCCAAGGATATCAGCTATGGCGGTCGCAATGCGCGGCTCAGTTGCTATGCCACGGACGGCGTGACCGGTGCGTCGGGCTATCGCGCGCCGATAGCTATCGGTGGGATCAACACCGATGTTACCGACACTGTCGGCCCGGAGATATTGGTCTACTTCGCCAGCGATCCCGCCAAGAGCAATGGCGCTGAGGTGAATCAGAATGCTCGGATCACGCTGGAACTGTTCGACAGTCTTGGCATCAATCTCTCCGGTGAAATCGGTCATGCTATCGAGCTGACCATTGATGACAATACCGCCATGAGTTATGTGCTGAACGACAGCTTCATGTATCTGCCGGGAAGCTACCAAGCGGGCAGCGCCTCGATGCATCTGCCCGACTTGTCTGTTGGCGAACATAACTTGAAGGTAAAAGCGTGGGATTCGGCTAACAATTCCAGCCTGAAAGAGGTGGACTTCCGGGTGAAGGCGGATGGTGGTCTTCAGATCAGTGAACTGCTTTGCTATCCCAATCCGGTTGTGGACGGTTGCGAGTTTTCCTATGTTCTTTCCGAGGAAGCGGAAGGGGTGGCATTAAAGGTATTCACCCTTTCCGGAATTAAAATCTATGAGGTTGCCAATTTGCCCGGGGTTGAGGGTTATAACGAGGGAATTCATTGGGACGGGCGCGATGCCGATGGTGACAGGATTGCCAATGGCGTCTATATTTTCCAGCTTGGCGCTACACGAACTCTTTATGATACAAATAATAGTGACGATAATAGAGCAACAGCAACAGAGAAACTCATAATCATGAAATAGAAGTATTCCGTTGCTACACTGAGTAGAGGAGATATAGTAATGAAAAAAAGTTGCTTGGCGTTACTGCTATCCGGCGGTTTGCTGCTGGCGTTTGCCGGTGAAGCATATTGCGGGGTGAGTGACGCGGCGGTACTCTTTCTGCGAATCGCCCCCGGAGCGAGGAGCGCGGCTATGGGGGAGGCGTTTGTCGCCGTTGCTGATGATGCCTCCGCGACTCACTGGAACCCCGCCGGCCTGGGTGAATACCCGCTGGCCGATAGCTGGTACCGTTTCAAACTGTCTGACGACAGTCACCTGAAGGATATCGCTAAACAGGCTCTCTATGGTAAGCTAGGCCCTGACTATCTTGAAACGCTCCGTTCCTGGCAGATCAAGGGCAACCAGGTCAGCAGGTTCGTAGATGAGGAGTGGAAACAGGCGGAGACTATCAGCGTTGACCCTGCCAGAGACCTGGTCACCAACCTCTCACATCTGGCCCGAACCAGCGACGAGAAGTTGTTCAAGCAAGCCACTCGCACCATTTGCGCCTTCAACTCCGGTGTATCCTTTGCTGAGATCAACGATATTCGCTTACAACTGCTGCGTTTGGTGGCGGAGGAAGAAGTGGGCGACAGCGTCAATGCCATGATGGAGGAGATGCTGGTCTTCTGGATGGACCTCCGTCTGGATGCCAATGAATTCAACCAGTTCAAAACAAGAGTTGAAATGGCTGGCACTGATGGCGGTATCTCTCCTGAAGAACTGGTCAGAATCGAGGAACTGGCGGCAGCCTGTGAAATCGCCACTCGACCGCTTACGGTTGAGGTTCCCTATACGGTACTTCTGACTGTCTGGAGGCGCTGGGAGGTGCCGTGGGAAGAGTATATCGAGAAAATAGCGGTAATGGAAAATGATGTTCCCAACAGCAATTACACTCGCTACGATATCTGGGCGATAACCAATTTCGGCCTCAAGCGTTTTGATGGTGTGGCCTGGCGGGATGGCATGAGTACCGAGGGGGTACAGGGGGTGATACCGAAACCGGGCGACAAAATCGATGATGTTATCAAGCGCGCGCTCAGTTCCACTGATGAGAGTGTCGTCGCCTCGCGCTTGGAGCAGATCGCCCGCGCCAACAACAGGATTTCCCGGTCGGCGCTCCTGGAGTTGAAGGATCAGGTGGCCGCCGACCTGCCGACTGATTTCCTCAATCGCGATGAATTCCTGGAGATGCTGGAGCAATTGGAACAGGCCTGGTGGGATTGCCTTCTGGACGGCGGGAAACTTGACGAGTTCGTCAGCGATTATCGTAGCGCCAGGTCAGATTCGTTGTTTACCGAAACCGAAATCGACCGCTTGCTGTTCACCCTGAAGCATGTGATCAAGGGCGAACTCCCCGAAGTGATTCACTTTCCCCTTAACGCGGTCTTTGACGGGGCGATCAACGACCTGGCTGTTTACAAGAAGACCCTCTACATTGCCACAGATGTTGGTCTTTATCGTTTTAATGGGCGCGCCTGGCAGAAGTTCTCCACCGGTGTAGAGAATGAAGCTATCTACTGTGTCGAGTCGGTCAAACGTGAGCAGTTGTGGATCGGCACCGACAGCGGCATCAAGCACTATGCGCAGAGCAACTGGACAACCTATGGTCCGGCCGAGGGAGTAGCCACGGTACCAATCAAGCATATTCATGTTGAAAGCGAAAACAAGGTCTGGGCGGCGGCTGATGATGACCTTTTCTACTTTGACGGCACTAAGTGGAACAACACCTGGACATACACTACGACGGTTACTGATTCGGCGCGATCGGTGTTTTCCAACTTCTATGGCGACTTGGATGAGACCCGAATTGATATGGAGCTGGTTCGCCTGCAATTCAGTCATCCCGACCTTTTTGAAAATCCGCAGCCGGGCGTCGAGGTTCAAGTACCGTTCAAACCGCTGTTTGAAGGCAAGATCACCGCCTTGACGGTTGATGGTGAGGATAATCTCTGGGTCGGCACCGAGTTGGGAATTAAATGGTTTGATGACGGTCGGTGGCACAGTTTCGGTTATGCCGCCGTCAAATTGGAAGAACCGATGACAATCGAAGAACTGGCGGCCAGGTATTATAAAACCTCTGATCCGGAAGCGATCGCCGGTTATGTTAGCATCCTCAAGCGCAAGAACACCATTCAGCAGGGAGAACTGGCAAAAGGGCGGGTCATTTATGTCTGGAAGCATCTGGGTGGCAGCCCAATCCATACGCTCCGTTATCATGACGGAACCGTTTATATTGGCTCCCTGCTTGGCACCTTCTGTTACATGGGGAATCGCTGGGAACGTTTCTATCACGAGGGTTTGCACCGCGCCAACACCAAATCGATTGTCAGCACCGCCGGTGAGATGTGGTTTGCCACCTCTGACCAAGTAATCATCTCCGCCCACGCCAGGAAAGAAATCAGCTTTACTCACTCACAGTGGCTGCCGGAACTGGCGTCTGACCTTTACTACGAATTCCTGAGTTGGGTTCAGCCGATTGGGGGATTGGGTACGGTAGGAACTACGGTCACCTTTCTGTCTCTTGGCGAGAATACACGTATCGATGAATACAATAATGTACTTGGGACTTTCAACTCGTTCGATGCTGCTTTTACCCTCTCCTATGGAATTCGCGTATCAAACAATGTCTCTCTCGGCCTCTCTGCCAAGGTGATATACAGTCACTTGGCTGAGATTGGGTCGGGTCGAGAGTTGGGTAAAGGCACCGCCACCTCTTTTGGCATCGATGCCGGAGTGATTTATCGCCCCATGCAAAGACTGCGCCTTGGAGCGGCGCTTACGAATGTTGGGCCAGACGTAACTTATATTGATGCAGCACAGTCAGATCCGCTGCCGCGCAAGCTGGCTCTTGGTTTAGGCTACAAACTGCTGGACTCGCCCTATAATTCACTGCTTCTTGTCGGCGAAATCAAGAAGCCCCTGACCGGCACGGATGATTTCGATACGGAACTAAGGGAAATCATCCCCAGCGTGGGAGCGGAATACTGGTACGGGTCACTGCTTGCATTGCGAGCCGGTTATCTCCATGATAGCGAAGGCGAACGCAAATTTTTCTCGCTCGGCCTGGGATTACAGTTGAAAGATAAATACCGTCTTGATTTTGCCTATATTCCCACCTCGGAGACGCATGTGTTGGGCAATACTCTGAGAACCTCGTTGACGGTAAAACTGTAACCGGGCAATTCTGATGAGACAAACAGGGATACTATTACTTGCTGTTCTCTGGTCGGCGATCCTTGTAGGGTCACTGCAGGGAGGAATGCTCACTATCAAGGAGAAGCGGGTCGCCGAGCTGCCACCCAAGCCCTCGGTGAACCTGGGAGTTTCCGATCGTAACCTACTCGATCTTGACTACTCCGGGAAATATCAATTGCCCCGGACAGCATTATCGCCTGACAATCCGAAGGTGCTTAAGATTCTCGCCATCAAGGTTAATTTCCGAAAAGAGGTTGTCGATGATCCCCTCTCCACCGGTGACGGGACTTTCGACCTGCGTGCCAAAGAGACCTTCCAGGCGGAAGAGGGGCATCTGATTGATCCATCACCTCACAACAGCGAGTACTTTGATGCGCACCTGCGGGCCCTAAATGAGTACTGGCAAGTTGTTTCGCAGGGCAGATTGACGCTTCAGTGGGATATCTTCCCCCGGCAGAGCGACTCAGCTTATCAGCTTGATTCGGCGATGGCTTATTATGGTCTGCGGCCACCCTGGTATGGTCTGGGTGATTTTTTCTTCGATGCTATTCGGAAAGCTGATCAGGACACGGCGATCCAGTTCTACGATGAAGCTTCAATGACTGAAAAGTATGACGCCTATGTCATTTTTCATGCCGGTTCCGATCAGCAAAACAACCGCGGCAGCATATGGGGACCTGATACTCCGGCTGATCTATATACCGGCTTTGTCAAGATCGGTGTGCCGTTTGCGGTGGACTCCGGTCGGGTGATTATCTACGAGGGTGTGATTGTGCCGGAAACCCCCAGTCAGGATGGCGCGGTCACGGCGCTCAATGCGGTTTTCGCCCATGAATTCGGCCATCAGTTGGGGCTGGTTGATCTGTACGATACGCGCACCTTCAAGACAATGGTCGGTGATTTCGCCCTGATGGATCACAATGGCTTCGGCTACAATGTCGATTTCGGTGAAGATGTTCCCGTGCTGGTGTTCGGAGTGTTGCCGGTATTCCCCTGTGCCTGGTCACGCGCCTACCTCGGATTTGTCGATATCGTTGAGGTGACAAAGGTAAACAATATCGATGTGGCGGCCGCCGGATATGTCAGCGATAAAGCGAAAGTGTTGCTGGTGCCAATCAATGCCGATGAGTATTTCCTGGTCGAAAATCGCCGCACCAATCTGGACGACCATGAAATTACCGGAATTATGCAGGATAGCGCTACCGAGGTGATACTATACCCACGCTCGCCGATC
>JAGLUH010000082.1 GCA_023134875.1 Candidatus Zixiibacteriota bacterium | reverse complement strand
TCCGCCTTCATCTGGCGGCTCATCGCCTCGGTGATATCGGCGGGCGGATCGATCCTCTGAATCTCCACGCGGTTGACTTTGACACCCCACTTGTCGGTAGCAGTATCGAGAACATCACGAAGCTGCGAATTGATGACATCGCGTGACGCCAGCGACTGGTCCAGTTCCATCTCACCGATGACGTTACGGATGTTGGTTTGCGCCAACTTGGTGGCCGCCAGTATGTAGTCGCGGATTTCGTAGCGCGATCGCATCGGGTCGGTCACCTGGCAGTAGATGATGCAGTCGACTTCGACATTGACGTTATCCTTAGTGATGACCATTTGCGGAATAACGTCAAGGACGACCTCACGCATGTCAACCTTGATCAATCTGTCGAAGAAGGGCATAATCAGGTTCAAACCGGAATCGAGTGTGCGCTGGTACTTGCCCAGCCGTTCGACCAGCCCCTTCTGATAGGGACGGATAATCTTGATCGCCATGCGGGCCAGGATAAAGGCCAGCAGGACAACAATGCCGATGAAGAAATACGATACGGCGTTGGCTGCGTTTTCCATGATTAACTTCCTTTCCTTAATATAATTGAACTTCTACTGTTCCTGCTTTGGTCGTGATACATACAGTCTGGCACCGCGAATTTCATCAACCCTGATCTGTTCACCCGCCTCGATTACCTCCTCAGCGACAGCCTGCCAGACTTGTCCCTCCACGCGCACCTGGCCGACATCCTGCGCTGCATCGATTTTCTTGGTGACCACGCCGGTTCGACCGATCAGCGCATCGACGTTTGCCTTTTGCGGCGCCGGTTTGGTGATCTTGCAGGCAAGGGGGCGGGTTAAGGGGATCATGATAATTGAGATAATGGCGAACACGGCAATCTGCAGCAGGTAGGAATCCGTCAGAGTCGCCGTTATCGCCGCACCGACCGCACCCACCACGAATGAGGCGAAAACCAGTGTTGGTGTAGCAAGCTCCATGATCAGGAATGCCACCACGGCAGCCATCCAGATCCAAAATAATGTAGACATGTGATGCTCCTTTCGTTTTCCCGTCCGGCGTAAGCGCCTGACCCAGAAGGGACAGACTTAAATGCCGCCTGCTTGATAAAATACATCTTAACCGGTCATGTTATTCAATAAAAGCGGGCACTCGGTAACGGAAATCATTTTCGCCTTTACTTGTCAAGCTTAAAACTGTCTGTCCGCGTTTAAGCATACATCGCTTCGGTATTATCTCTTGACATATAAGCGTAAAGATGTTACAATGTAAATAAAGAGGTAAGGTTTGCGGGGCGATACTTCGTGTTGGTCTTTTGTTGTACTCTGATGTTTCGTTCTGTTCTCTAAAGGAGAGAACACCAGCAGTGGGATGAATAGTTTAGATGATCGATTCGGTTATGTTGTCAGTTTTTTCACGGCTCGCCTTGCACAATCTGAAACAAAAGCAAGTCTATAGAAGTAGATGATAGTCAGGATTAATAATTACTCATATTAACAGGTGGATGTAAAACCATGAAAAAAACAAAAAATGCTGGTTCAGACAAAATGATGATGGTGATTCTATCGGCTCTGTTTGTGTTGCTGCTGTCGAGCATATCGCTGGGAGATCCGCCGACGGCATTCGATTTACGAGACTATAACGGTTCCAATTATGTAACCTCGGTCAAGAACCAGCAGGGCGGTACCTGCTGGACACATGGCGCGATGGCGGCGCTGGAGGGCAACCTGATGATGACCAGTGTCTGGACGGTCGCGGGAGACACCGGCGAACCGAATCTGGCGGAATACCACCTTGACTGGTGGAATGGATTTAACCAGCACAACAACGATGACACCGATCCTCCTACCGGTGGCGGTCTAATAGTACATCAGGGCGGCGACTACCGCGTGACTTCCGCCTATCTGACACGCGGCGAGGGTGCGGTACGCGATATCGACGGTCAGTCCTACAGTTCGCCGCCGGCCCGGTGGAGTTCCACCTATCACTACTACTACCCCCGTGATATCGAATGGTATGTTGCCGAAGCTGATTTGAGCAACATCAACACTATCAAGAACAAGATCATGACCGAAGGGGTGATGGGTACCTGCATGTGCTATAGCGGGCTGTTTATGAGCCCGGATTATGTGCACTATCAACCCCCCAGTAGCTCCTATGATCCCAATCATGCCATCGCCATTGTCGGCTGGTCGGATAGTAAATCCACGCAGGCCCCTTACCCCGGCGCCTGGCTTTGCAAGAACAGTTGGGGCAGCAGTTTTGGTTACAACGGTTACTTCTGGATTTCGTACTACGACAAGCACTGTGCCCAACATCCGGAGATGGGCGCGATTTCTTTCCAGAATGTGGAACCGTTGACTTACGACATGATTTACTACCACGACTACCATGGCTGGCGTGACACCAAGACCGACTGCTCCGAGGCGTTTAACGCTTTTATCGCCACCGGCGCCGGTGACGAGTGGCTGCGTTCAGTCAGTTTTTTCACCGCTGCCGACAACGTGACTTATACGGTAAAGATCTACGACCGTTTTCAGGGAGGCGAACTGCTGGATGAGCTCGCTGCCAAGTCAGGTTTTATTGAGTACACTGGATTTCACACGGTGGACCTCGACCAGGCGTTCAAACTCACCGGCAGCGATGATTTCTATGTCTACTTGCAGCTTTCGGCGGGCGGCCAGCCGTACGATCGGACTTCTGAAGTTCCGGTGTTGCTGGGCGCGTCGTACCGCACTATTGTCGTATCTGCCGCCAACCCGGGCGAAAGCTACTACCTGGAGGGTTCTACCTGGCAGGACCTTTACGAGTTTAACAACACCGCTAACTTCTGTCTCAAGGCATTAAGCGAGGCCGACTCAGACGGAGACGGCTTCCCCAATTCACAGGACAACTGTCCGACAATATACAATCCCGATCAGGCTGATGCCGATAGTGATGGTGTCGGCGATCTGTGTGACAACTGTGTTACAGATTTCAACCCTGATCAAAGCGATATTGACGGTGACGGCTTAGGTGATGTTTGCGATCCCGATATAGATAGCGACGCCGTTCTTAATGAGGCGGACAATTGCCCCTATGTGTATAATCCGTCTCAGCAGGACGATGATATTGACAGCGTCGGCAATGTTTGTGACAATTGCGCCAATACCTATAATCCCAACCAATGGGATGAAAACGGCGACGGCATCGGCGACGCCTGCGACGGTTTTGTGCACATCCACACGGAGGATCTGGCCGACACGATCTACTTAGGCCAGTACTTTGAGTACTATTTCCAGGCTGCCGGCGGCACTGCGCCCTATCACTGGATTTTCCTCGGCGGTGATCTTCCTTATGGCCTCGCCTGGGAGGGCGATACTGTTGGCAGGATATATGGCACCCCCAGCTGGCCGGGCCAGTATTTCCTTAATATCAAGGTGGATGATTCCAGCACTCCGGTAAAGTCGGATAGCGCTTATTCCCTGACCATCCAGGTCGTGGCGTCTCCCTATATCTGCGGTGACGCTGACGGCAATCAGTTGGTCAACATTGCGGATGTGGTATACCTGATCAACTACATCTTCGACGGCGGCCCGGCGCCTGATCCACTTGAGGTGGGTGACGTTGACTGTAATCAACTGGTAAACATTGCCGATGTGGTCTATCTGATCACTTACATCTTCGACGGCGGGCCGGCACCCTGTGCCGGATGTCCGTAATTGCACGTGGAGTAGTCGTAGGCGGGCAGGCTTTGCCTGCCCCCATACCTTTATCCAGCGTACGGACAGGTCGGGAGACCTGCCGCGCACAAGTGTCCTACGCCATGGCGAATAGTGCCGGTGGGCACGCGGCAGCGTGCCCCTA
>JAGLUH010000081.1 GCA_023134875.1 Candidatus Zixiibacteriota bacterium | reverse complement strand
TCCACGCCTGGGTTTAGATTCGGTGGTAACCAACAGGTGCACTTGCTCTATGTCCTTGCGTATGCTTCTTATCGGATTGCTTATCTTCGGTGCCCAGGCGGTAACCGCTGAACCAGCCAAGGCCCCATACGGCGTAGGCTGCGAATTGATCGGTGATGCTTTCTTAGTTGTTTGGTACTATGAGGGTGTAAACCGTCAGGTGTATTTGAACGACGGCAACGAGGTCGACTCCTACTTCCTGGTTGATACGGAAGACCGCGGCAATCGTGCTCTCGCCCGTTTCTCCGGTGTGAATGAAGGATACCTCATTGAATCGATTTCCATCTTTCTCTGGGGGACAAATCCAATACCCGCTTATCCAGGCGGGCCTGAGAGTCCTTTTGCTCTTGCTATCTTTGACCATATTCCTGAGACCCTCGTCGATATTCCCATCTGGTGGGTGCAGGAGGTGGCTGCTACCAATGTTCCCGCCGCCGGCGAGTGGTGTGATTTTCCAGTTCAGAGGCAACTGTCGGTGACAGAACTCTATCTGCAATTCCTCTGGCAATCTGCTACGCCGGCAATGCCGTTGGTGGCTATCGATTATCAGGAGAGCGCTGCCCTGAACAGCTACTGTGGCTACCGTCAGGGAGAGGATTTAGTCTGGGGTCTCATCACCGGTGGCAATCTTCTCTTTCGACTCAACTACAATCTGCCCGACACTCTTGCTGGTTACAGCAATCCCGCCGGTCAGCCTGACTCCTTCTCCATCTATCTGGATAGCGACAGCATCGCTGTGACCAGCAAGTCGGAGATATACATGTCTCTCATCGATTCGCTTCACTGCCAGATTCCTATCGTGGTATCATCGGGAAAGTTCTTGTCAATTGCCGCCTGGCAGGATGAACAGGTCGGGTCCCGCTCGATTCCCCTCCTCCTTGATACAGTGGAGATACTGCCTTTTCCTTTGCAGTTGTCCCCCGAAGCGTTGCAGGTAATAACCGGGCCGGATGAGATCATCACACAAGAGATCACTGTCAGCAATCTTCGTGATGAACAGATTATTTATCGTTTTGCCTGGCCGGCTACGGGTGCTCACTGGATAACGGGAGATACCAGTTGGCGACTGCTGGAAACTCTCGATCAGGAACAGCTAACCTTCATCATTGACAACCACGGCCTCTCCCCGGGAAGCCATGTCGTCAATCTGCGGGTGGTTTGTCAAAGTGATAGTCATCATTTTGCGGCATCGAATTTCCAGATTGTCAACATAGTTGATGCTGGTACGGCTGTCAACACTGACGCTGATTTGCCTCCCAGCTTATGCCGGCTGCAACAGAACTACCCCAATCCCTTCAATCAACAGACGCTTATCCACTCGACACAGCCTGAACCGGTGCAGGTATTCAATCTCCTGGGAGAATTCGTCGCTTCCCTTGAGATTGCCGGGCAGGGGAGCAGCTTGCAATACTACTTTATTTGGGATGGTTGCGACGGCAAGGGCCTTCCGGTTGCCAGCGGTATCTATTTCTATACTCAGTATGGCAGCGGCTCTGTCCGCAAGATGCTGCTCTTGAAGTAACGGTATAACGGGCATTTGGCCTGATGATGATACCGAGTGCGGCAAATCGATTTGGGTCGATGATATTGAGTCACATTGTTATTATTAGTCGGTAGGGCGGTTTCGTACGGTCGACAAAGAAAAAAAGCGGGGGAGAATTCCCCCCCGCCTCAAGGTTCTGGGTAAATCTGCCCGCCGAGGCGGGTCTATAGAACCGCATCATCACTAGTACACTTCAGTTCACCCGTTTGGTCGATAGTCCACGTGTCAACGGCGGTATCGTCATCCAGAATCCCGCTGGTAGCGGTGCAGAGGAAAGCGCTGGCGCTGACGCCACTGAAGGTGTAGCTATAACGCGCCTTCGTCATGATCTCGACACCCAGGCCGGCAAAACCATCAGTATTGGCGGCACTGGCGGTACCGTCGTCCGGCGTCCAGTATATGTCGTTCGCCTGACGGTAGGCACGCTGCATAGTGTAGACCTGCTTGAGGATGTTCTTGGACTCCGACTGTTTCGACTTGGTTGAGGCAGTCATGAATCGCGGGATCGCCAGGGCGGCCAGAATACCGATAATGACCACCACGATCATGAGCTCAATCAGGGTGAAACCCTTCTGGCTCTTGTGGAGTTTGGACAGCATTTGCTCCTCCTTCACGGTGTTTACCGTTTTGGTTTAATTGTCCTTCTTTTGCTCACCTTGTTTTCTAATATCCTTTTCCTCAGTGCTGACGCTCTAATAAGCAACCTGCCTGCCAACTCGATGCGGGTGCCTGCGATTGACGGCAGGAATCTGATCTTCGCTTCCCGCTTCAGGTTGCCTTGTTGCCTGCTGCCACCTCCTCTCCGTGAAACAGTTACACTTTTGAAATTCCGTCCGCATTATGCTGGAATCCGCCATAAATCATTGCATTTTGCGAAATCAATCCACCGAGTCGTCCTTGCCCTCCACCACCTGCAGGTTGCCATCCTGATTAATAGTCCACTGGTCCTCGGTGTCGTCGTCATCGAGAATGCCGCTGGTGGCGGTGGCAGTGAAAGCGAATTGGCTGCCATTGATCGTATAGCAATAACGAGCCGGCGACATCATATCGATCCAGATGGGTCCAAATGCGTCAGGATCAGCGCTTGAGGACACCGTGCCGTCCCCCGGAATCCAGTAAGTATCATTCAGTTGCAGATAGCCACGCTGGTTACTGTATATCTGCTTGAGAATGAGCTTGGCTTCCGACTGCTTGCTCTTGGTGCCGACCGCTATGAAGCGTGGAATCGCTAATGCCGCCAGAATGCCGATAATGACTACGACAATCATCAGTTCGAGCAGGGTGAAACCGCTGTTAGTTGCCGTTCTTATCTTCATTTCATCGTCCTTTCGGCAAGTTCAATGATGACAACCGCAAGCGGGATGCCCGAATTTCCTGGTAGAGGTTATCACTTGCCCGACAAGGGAAAACGACCGAAATCGACCGGTGCCGACTTTTCCCGGAGTCGGGCAAAATGCGGCAACAAACGGAAGCGAGTGCATTTTACAACACTATTCTTCATCCTGCTTCAGCCCGTAGCGCTGAATCTTACGGTAGAGCGTCGAACTGTCGATTCCCAGTAGTTTCGCGGCTTTGCTTTTCTTCCAGTTGGTCTGCTGCAATACCCAGTAGATATAGGCCTTCTCGATTGATACGAGCGTCGGATTCGCCGGTTGGCCGGCGGCTACCATCTCCGCCGGACCCGCACCGCGCACCTGGTTGGGAAAATCCTTCGGCATGATAACCGACTGTTTCGACAGCAGGAAGGCCCTGGTTATCGTATTCTCCAGTTCCCGCGCATTGCCCGGCCAGGAATATGAGGCTATCAGTTGCTGCGCTTCCCCTGAAAGCGTTTTCGGCTCTGTCAGGTGTTTCGCTGCTATCGTTTCCAGGAAGTAATTGGCGAGAAGGGGGATATCTTCACGGCGCTCACGCAGGGAGGGGATATTTATCGGCAGGACATTAAGCCGGTAGAAAAGATCAGGACGGAACCTATTCCCCTTGACCTCCTCCTCCAGGTTTGCATTAGTTGCGGCAATCAGTCGTATATCCACTCTGACCGGCTTGATTGCGCCTACCGGAGTAAACTCCTGTGTCTCCAGAACCCGCAGCAACTTGACCTGTAGCGCCAGGGGAAGATTACCGATCTCATCCAGAAATAGAATGCCCTCATCGGCAATCTTAAACTGACCTTCTTTGTCCTTGATCGCGCCGGTAAACGATCCCTTAACATGACCGAACAATTCCGATTCCAGCAACTGATCCGGAATCGCACCGCAGTTGATTGGCACGAACGGTTTGTCGCGGCGCTGCGAGTGGGAATGGATCGCGCGTGCAATTAAGTCCTTACCGGTGCCGCTCTCACCTAAAATCAATACCGTTGAGTCACTTGTCGCGATCTGTTTAACCAGTTCCTTAAGTTCTATAATCTCTTTAGAGTTGCCGATAAAATCATCCAGCGTGATTCGTTGCTCAAGTTGATCGCGCAGTTTGGCGTTTTCACAACGGATTTCTTTGTTGGCGAATATCTTCTTGATAACGTGCTTGATCTCATCCACTTTGAACGGCTTGGTGACATAATCATCCGCACCCTGTTTTAGTGCTTCCACCGCCGAATCAACCGACGCGAATGCTGTCATCACGATAAAGTGTAGTTCCTGATGTTGCTTTTTCGCCTGGGTAAGCAGTTCAATGCCCGACATCTCCGGCATCATTATATCGGTGATCACCA
>JAGLUH010000080.1 GCA_023134875.1 Candidatus Zixiibacteriota bacterium | reverse complement strand
TCCATGGCCGAGGTCGGCTCGTCCAGCAGCAGTATCTGAGGATCGTGGATCATGGCTCTGATGAGCGCGATCTTCTGCCGCATCCCCTTGGAGTACTCGCCCAGGCGCTGTTTGCGGGCCTCCCACATGCCAAAGCGGACCATCAACTTCTCAATCCGATCTTCGCGCTCCTGCCGGGACATACCTTGGAGCTCACCGAAGAAATGCAGATAGTCGAGGGCCCGCATGCGGTGATAGAGCCCTGGGAATTCGGTGAGGAGCCCGATGACGTGACGCACCGTCTTGGCGTCCTCGACCACATCGTAGCCGGCGATCGTGGCCTTTCCTGAGGTTGGCTTCAGAATCGCGCCGAGCATGCGCACCGTTGTGGTCTTGCCCGCGCCATTCGGGCCCAACAGGCCGAACATGCCGCTCTCGATCTCAAGATTGATGTCGCGCAGCGCTTGTTTGCCGCCCCGGTAGCGTTTCTCCAGATCAGTGATCGTTATCCTCAAATGGGGTTCCCTCTGTCCATGACAAAGCGCCTGAAACCGCCCCGGCAGTGACTCTCAGGCATTTGAATCACTGTGACATAATATGCAATGTAACAACTATGGCAGCAACCCACAAGAAAGCAACCCGGTAAAGAAATGTTTATCATCTATATTAAACGGCTGCGGCCGAGGGAATGTTTCAGCAGGGATTTGAGCAGCTCGCAGTGACTGGTGGGAAGGACTACTCACTGGCTGGCATCCACGTCAGCGGGGGCTGCCGCCAGGATGGTCTTGATCCATATCTCCTGTTTTTCAGGCGGCATCGGTCGGCTGCCACCCCGGCCACCGCGACCGGTCCCGTCACCTATACGACCACCGCCCCTGCCACCCCTGCCACCAGGCCCACCCATACCCTGTCCGGCGCGTCGCAGTTCATCCCTGCTGATATCACCCCGCTCTACGCCGATGCTGATAGTTTGCCCAGGTTCGGCACCGATACCATAGTAGCGCACCGCGCTCTCCTGCAGGGGAATACTGAATTCATAGGTGAAGATACCCTGCTGTATGGCGAAACCGGCGGCAGGACCTTCCGAACCGTCAACGGGAATTCCCTTCTCCACAATCCTGCCTTCCTGATAACAGGTGAACTTCTCTTTCCGGTTCTGTGGCTGATCCGCAAAACGCTCGTCAAATGGAGGTGGCATCTTTCTTCGCTGACTGGTGTCAGCCGCCAGGCCCAGCTCCGTGCGCGAGTGCCCGCCGCGGTAACGGATCATAAACTGCTTGTTTTTTCCTCCCTTCGCATCCAACCAAAGGGTCAACCCACCCCGACGAATCGCCTGCGCCCATCGGGGATCGTTGTGACGAACCAGAAAGTAGAGTCGTTGTGCGTCGTTGCATACTGCCAATGCTATGCCTTCATCCTCAAGGAAGCCTGTCAGCGTCAACTCCCAGTCTGTCGTCCGGCCATCCGCCTTCATCTCCGCCGCCGACCATTGACTTTCCATCTCGATAGTTTTGCATCCCGCAAGCAGGGTTGCTGCCGTCAACAACAGCAACACCCCCATGCTCATTGAAAAAAGACTATTGTGATTCACTTGCTCCTTTCTATTGAATACAACCGTAAATCTCCAGTGTCGGACACAATTCCAGGAACAGACAAACGCTGAGACGCCCGCCGGAAGCCTACTAATGCTTTGACAAATCAGCGGTGAGAAACTTGCGGAAAATCGTTATGAACCCGCCGTCGCCTTCGGCTAGTGGGACTGCCACTCCCTTTATCTTGCGACCTTGTCAACTACCGGCTATATTGCTTCACGCATTCCTCGCAAGAGGGAGTATTATGCGACGACGCGAATTCATAACGAGAACCGGTCGGGCCCTGGCGGTTGCTGCGGTCACTGGTGGGACGGGACTCTTCTTTCACGATAGAGAGAAAAAGGTAGGCGAGGAACTAGTGTGGCGAGCCAGGGATTTTGCAGTTCCACCGGACAGTAAATTTCCCGTAGTTGCCATGTCGCGAAACAAAGATCATCTCACTGCCCTGAGACGTGCGCTTGACGCTGTCGGTGGTATCGGCCGCTTCGTGCAGAGGGGCGAGAAGGTTACGATCAAGCCGAACATCGGTTGGGATCGCGCTCCCGAACAGGCAGCCGATACCAATCCGATCCTGGTGGGGGAAATGGTGCGGCAATGCCTGGCGGCGGGCGCGCGTGAAGTGGTTGTCACCGATGTTAGCTGTAATGACCCCCGGCGTTGCTTCCTTCGTTCCGGCATCAAGGCAGCCGCGGAAGAGGCGGGCGCCCTGGTGCCATTGCCCAACGAGAATGACTTCGTTAGGGCCGATCTGAGCGGCAGACTCCTTACCGTCTGGCCGGTGCTGAAGCATTTCCTCGAAACCGATCGCTTGATAAACATGCCAATCACCAAGCAGCATTCTCTCACGAGCTGTACCATCGGCATGAAGAACCTCTACGGCATTCTTGGCGGCAG
>JAGLUH010000008.1 GCA_023134875.1 Candidatus Zixiibacteriota bacterium | reverse complement strand
GGGAGAATCTCGCCGGAGAGCGTGATTTCACCCGAATAGGCCAGTTGCCGGTTCGGTATCTTTTTTAATAAAGCGGAAGCGAGCGCCACCAGGATAGTTACACCAGCCGATGGACCATCCTTGGGAACCGCACCCTCGGGGAAATGCATATGAATATCAAGTTTCTGGAACCCGTCAGCGGCGATCTGTAAGACCCGGGCTTGAGATTTGACCAGCGTCACCGCTGTTTGTGCCGATTCGCGCATCACCTCTCCCAGCTTGCCGGTCAGGATCAGCTTGCCGCTGCCGACAGTCAGTTTCACCTCGACCGGCGAGATTTCGCCGCCCGACTGCGTCCAGGCCAGACCGATCGCTTTCCCCACCATCGCCGTCCCCACTGTCAGGCCATGATAGCGGGGAGCACCCAGGTATGCGGGTAAATCGGTCTTCCTGACTATGAAACTCTTTTTTTTTTCACCGTGCGCAATTCTCTGTGCCAATTGCCGGAAAATCGCTCCGATCTTGCGTTCCAGTTCCCGCACACCGGCTTCGCGTGTATAATCTCGGATGATCGTCTGCAACACCTTTTTACCGATATTGATCCGGCGATCAATCAGACCGCACTCTATCTTCTGCTTCGGAATCAGAAAACCCTCGGCGATACCGATCTTCTCAAATTCAAGATAACCGGGCAGATCGATTGTTTCCATTCGATCCAGCAGCGCCGGCGGAATTCCGGCTGCGGTGTTGGCGGTAGTGATAAAGAGAATTTTGGAAAGATCGAACTCGCATTCCAGGTAATGATCCTGAAAAGTCGAATTCTGTTCCGGATCGAGCACTTCCAGCAGCGCCGCGGCGGGATCGCCCTGAAAACTGGAACCGATCTTGTCAACCTCGTCAAGCAGGAATACCGGATTGGCGCTTTTCGCTTTCTTGAGCATCTGCACAATACGACCTGGCAGGGAGCCGATATAGGTGCGCCGATGGCCGCGAATTTCCGCTTCATCCTTTATGCCGCCCAGTGACATGCGGGCGAACTTGCGATCAAGCGCATGAGCAACCGATTTGCCGAGCGAGGTCTTACCCACCCCCGGCGGGCCGACCAGACAGAGTATCGTACCCTTAACACCGCCCGAGAGTTGCATCACCGCCAGATGCTCGGATATGCGCTTCTTTGCCTTTTGCAAGCCGTAGTGTTCGGCATCGAGGATGCTTTCGACCTCCTTAAAATTGGCGCGATCCTTGGTGTAAACACTCCAGGGCAGGCCCAGCAGCCAGTCAAGATATCCTCGGATCACCGCCGCCTCCGCGGAGTAGGAGTGCATCCTGGCAAGGCGATTCACCTCCTCAATTGCTTTCTTGCGGGCTTCCTCGGAAAGAGAAAGCCTGGCAATCTGATCTTCATATCCCTGGACATCAGTTCCGTCCTCTTTCTGTCCCAATTCCTCCTTGATCACTTTCAACTGGTGTTGGAGATAGAACTCGCGCTGGCTTTTCGTCAACGATTCCCGCACGCCGCTGTCGATCTCCTGTTCCAGTTTCAGAATTTCGATCTCCGAGGAGAGAATCTCGGAGAGGCGCTGCAATCGCTTCTCCACTTCGGCGATCTGCAGCAGCGATTGCCTGACACCTGGCGCCACCTGGAGATGGGCGGCGATGATATCGGCCAGTTTGCCCGCCTCCTCGACATTGGCGGCATAGCCAAGCACCTCGTCGGGAATACGGCGATTGAGAGTGACGTATTCGTTGAAAATCTTCCGGGCGGTGCGCGACAGCGCTTCCAATGTTGTCGGGTCATCCGCATAGCTGTCGGCGACAATATCATGATGAGCGATAAGATAACGGTCGCCGCTGGTAAGTTTCTCTGCCTGAGTACGACAGATACCCTCCACCAGGACCTTGATCGTACCGCCCGCCTGCTTCATCACCTGGAGGACTCTGGCGACAGTACCGAAAGTGTAGAGATCATCCGCCTTCGGTTGTTCCACCTCCTTGAGCTTCTGTGCCAGCAGCAGAATCTGTTTGTCGCCAACCATCGCGGCTTGCAACGCGTCCACTGAAAACTGGCGACCGACGATCATCGGGTATACCATAAAAGGAAAGACAATCGTGTCACGCAGTGGCACGACCGGCAGGCGGTCCTTGATCCTGATCTGTTCTGAACCGTAACGGTAAATCATGGCGCTCTAATCAGGCGCTCTGTCTCTTGCCTTTGGCAGCCCGTTTGATTATGGGTGCGGCATCGGCGGTAATGATATCAGCAGTGATTGTTATCCCCGCGACATTACGGTAGGAGGGCGCATCGTACATGATGTCAAGCATCTTTTCCTCGAATATGGAACGCAGCGCCCGCGCGCCGGTCTTTCGCTTGCGTGCCAGGTCGACAACCGCCGTCAGGGCTTCCGGAGTAAATTCCAGCTCGATTCCTTCGAGCGCAAACATCTTCTGGTATTGCTTTACCAGGCTGTTTTTAGGCTCGGTCAAAATCCTGAGCATCGCTTCATCGGAAAGTTCGCCGAGCGCGGTGATAACCGGTAGCCGGCCTACCAGTTCCGGGATCAGCCCGTATTCCAGCAGGTCGGGGGGCTCGACATGTTTGAAGATTTCACCCGAATCCTTGAATTCGAGCGCGCGGTGGTCGACACCGAAACCGAGACGTTTCCTGCCAATGCGCCTCATGATGATTTCTTCAAGGCCGTTAAAAGCGCCCCCGCAGATGAAGAGGATATTACTTGTATTGATAGGCACCAGTGGCTGCTCCGGATGTTTGCGCCCCCCCTTGGGCGGGATGGAAGAGACCGTACCTTCGAGAATTTTCAACAGTCCCTGCTGTACCCCCTCACCGGAGACATCACGTGTTATCGACGGATTGGCGGAGCGACGGGAGAGTTTGTCGAGTTCGTCAACGAAGATGATGCCGGTCTCCGTGCGATCCTTGTTGTAATCGGCCGCATGATACAGTTTGACCAGGATGTTCTCAACATCCTCGCCGACATAGCCCGCTTCAGTCAAAACAGTGGCGTCAGTAATACAGAAGGGGACCGACAGCATCCGTGCCAGCGTTCGCGCCAGCAGGGTCTTGCCGGTGCCGGTAGCTCCCAGGAGAAGGATATTCGACTTCTCCAGTTCCACGTCAGCCATTGCTTCCGGATGAAAGAGCCGCTGGTAATGATTGTAAACCGCGACCGAGAGAGTCTTCTTGGCCTGCTCCTGGCCGATTACATATTGGTCAAGAAAGGCCTTTGTCTCTTTTGGTTTAAACAGTTTCAAGGGTGGCAGCGGCGCCTTGGTCGGAATATCGTCCTGCAGAAGCTCGTAAGTGAGATCGACACACTCGTCGCAAATATAGGCATCATGACCAGAGAACAGCTTGCGGATATGGCGCGAATCCTTCCCGCAGAAGGAACAGCGTTCCGGAGGTTTGCCCTTGTAAGTCATTGTCTCTTACTCATTGCTTTCAGTGAGTCGTCAAGCGGACAAGCCGCTTGACCTACAGTTTCCCGCCATAAATGGTGGACTACCTGGCATTGTCGCCTGTTCACTGCTTTAATCCTTCTTCTCGTACACCTCGTCAATGATACCATACTCCTTCGCCTCCTCCGGAGACATGAAGAAATTACGATCGGTATCCTTTTCGACTTTTTCCAGTGGCTGGCCGGTATGTTTAGCGAGCATCTCATTAAGCTGTTTTTTATGCTTTTTGAATTCTTCCGTCTGGATTTCGATATCGGAGACCTGCCCCTGGACTCCACCCATCGGCTGGTGGATCATGATGCGGGCATGAGGCAGGGCAATACGTTTCCCTTTCTCACCGGCCGCCAGCAGAAAGGCACCCATCGAGGCGCTCAGACCCATGCAAAGAGTGGATATCTTCGGCTTGACGTATTGCATGGTATCGTAGATGGCCAACCCGGATGTAACTGATCCTCCCGGAGTATTGATATACAGGAAAATATCTTTGCTGGCATCCTCCGCTTCCAGAAAGAGTATCTGGGCGATTACCAGGTTGGCGATAATATCATCAATCGGTGTGCCCAGGAAGATGATCCTGTCCTTGAGAAGACGGGAGAAAATATCGTAAGCGCGCTCGCCGCGGGCGCTTTGTTCGACAACGATTGGCACCAGTGCACTCATGTATCCAAAACCTCCTTGACTTAGTCCGTGTCAGGCGGAACCGTCGGCAGAGTAATTGTTTCAGTAGTCGAATTGGCGATGATATAATCAATCACTTTCGACTCCAGAATTCTCTCCTTCAGGTCCGCAACCTGTCGGCTGCTTGAGATTTGTTCCTTTGCCTGTTCTAACGTCATTTTATAGTTATCGGCAAATCCCTGCAACCACGAATCGATATCCTGCTGCTCAACGGTGATATTTTCCCGACTGGCAATCTCATGCCTCAGGAGCTGCCATCTGAGTTGGCGGATCGCCATCGCCCGATAGCGGTCGCGTAGTTCCGTCTCGTCGAATTCCTCCTTGGACTGCTTCCGGTAATCCTCGACGATATTATCGAGAAGGTTTTCCAGCATTGAATCGGGCAGATCGAAGCGATTGGCGTCGACGACCGCCTTGACGGCCTCCTCCCGCAGCATCTCCCCTGCTTCCTTTTTCTTTCGCCCCTGGATACTGTCCTTGAGAACTTCCTTCAAGTCAGCGACACTTTTTACATCCTTACCAAATTGCTGAAAGAAGTCCTCCTTTAATTCCGGCAGGTGAAGCTCTTTTACCGCATTGATCCTGGCGTGGTAGCGCACTGTACTGCCAGCGAAGCGCTCATCGAAATGGTTAGCGGGATAGATGATCTCAAATTCAGACTCATCATCGGTCGACTTGCCAGCCAATTCCTTAAGAAACTGCCTTGTCAGGTCTCCCTGTCGCAGTTCTATCTGTACCTCTTTGAACTCCTTCTCCTCCAGCTTGTTGCCACTGGCTGAGATGACGTCGAGATCGACGAAGAGGATATCCTCCTCCTGCGCGGGGCGTTCCACCACCACCAACTCGGAGTTCTGTCGTTGCACATACTCGAACAGATCGTTGACTTCAAGTTCACTGACCTTGTCGTCAAGTTGTTTGAGGATAAAGCCGTTCCACTTTTCAAGGGTGATTTCCGGTTTGACATCGAACTCGACGGTGTAAATGAACGGTTCGCCCTCGGCAAACTGAGAATCCTTGAAAGCTGGGTAGTTGACCGGATTCAGGTTGGATTCACTCAACGCTTCCTTAAGTGACTCTTCTAACAAACCATCACGGACCTCTTTGAAAGCTACATCGCTAAAGCGTGACTTGATCATCTTCAGCGGCGCTTTCCCGGGACGAAAACCAGAGAGCTTGGCCTCGGTCTGCAATTGTCGATAGATTTCATCAAACTTCTCTTGCACCACCTCGGCGGACACTTCAATCTTGAGAGCGCGTTTCCACCTCTCTCCTTCGGTAACTTCGTACTTAACCTTCAAAGCAAATCCTCTCCTGGGAAAGAATGCGAACGGGGGGACTTGAACCCCCACGGCCTCGCGACCACTAGATCCTTAGTCTAGCGCGTATACCAGTTCCGCCACGTTCGCAACAACTCACAGTTCGTCACGACGAGGAATATATAACCGTGCCGGGAAAATTCCAAACCAACAATGAAAAAGCCTTCTTCTTACCGCTTGGCTGGTTTTTCCCTGCGAAAGGGGGGACTCGAACCCCCACGACCGAAGTCACTGGAACCTAAATCCAGCGCGTCTACCAGTTCCGCCACTCTCGCAGTGTATTTATGGCGTCGTCAAACAACAGCTTAATATCAGTTATTCGAAGCGACTTTTCTTCTCTATTCTTTGATCGGTTCTTGCCCTTAGTTCTGGCAAAGCGTGAACCAACTGAAAACACGTGGTTGGTGTACAGAGGCTGTCTCCAAAGCAAGTATAGACAATGGAACCCAGTCATTGCGAGTCCGCCGTAGGCGGACGAAGCAATCTCAAGTACTTGGCGATCAATGAGCCTGAGATTGCCACGTCATCCCGCTTTGCAGGATTCCTCGCAATGACACGGCTTGAAGGACAGCCTTTACACATCCATTTACCTTCTTAAATATACTTACCACTGTTAGCTCAGCCGTTGGAGTTCGCGCTTGATTTCTTCAACTACCTCCGGGTTTTGAATCTCTTTCTTTCCAGCCCTTCTGGCGGAGAAAACAGTAAACACTTCTCCAGTGAACTTGTCTTGAAACTTACGGTGCGACCTCTCCTGCATTTCTTTCCATTTATGATCTTCAAACGTGTGCTCGAAAGAGACCGGTTTGATCTGAATACCCAGAAACTTGTTCTTGCTCACTTCCACAAAGAAATCGACATTGTAAAGCCTGTCCCATTCATCAGGAGCGGGTTTGATAGGCACACCAAGCTGATTTTGCAGTTGCCCGTATATGGTCTGTATCTCAGTCTGGTAACCAGCAAATGTCCTCTCTATCACAACTTCTTTCATGTAGTCGATACAATGTTGCTCAGTTACTTCCGCTACTTCATACTGAACCACTTCGGTAATTTTGACATAGAGTTTCCTTCCAAGTTCCTCCAAGTGGCTTTCAGGGTAAGCGTTACGGTAATAGAAGTCTCGCCAGTCATCCAACCTTTTGGGATGGCACTTCCTAATTAGCTCCGAGACAGGGCCGACTGATCTTTTCTTGTTCAGACCCCAACGATTCATGGCCTGATTGAGAATCCACTCCTTTGGCATTACCTGTTTCCTTTCTCTGCAAGGAACTTGGCTTTATGTCTGTAATCTAGTGAGGTGTCCGCATCGGCGAGACCCTGTTTGATAAGGTGAGCATTAAGAAATGTCTTGTTTTCCAGGTATACATAACCCAGTAAATTGTGCTTGGAATCATGTTTCACGTTATCAAAGCGCAGAAAGACTTTCTGGCCGCGTGTCTTTTCTCTCAAGAATTCAATGGCTTTCCGGCTCTGATCTTGACGGCATTTAACACCAAGCAGCCTTACTGTCTGACCACTATCCAGAATTATGGTTTCGCCTGTGGGAATCTTCTTCACGCTATAATAGGTCTCTCGATTGGCATCTGACGCAGTGATTTTTGACCCGAACCTCAGTTTCCTGGGGTCAACCTTCTTGTCTATCTTTACAACATCTTTGAAAATGTAAGGTAAAGTAAGAATCTCCTTGTCAAAGTCGACCTTTCTAGGTCCCTGTTGAATCACATTAACAGTTGTTCCTGAAAACAGAGAGCTTTGGTCAACACCAAGTTTGCGCTGTATCAGCGACCGAAATTCGGCGTTGATCTCATATCCAATTGAAGAACGACCCAGATTCAGCGCCGCCAGAGAAGTCGTGCCACTACCGAGAAACGGGTCAAGTACCGTATCTCCAATAAAGGTGAACATCTTGATAAGGCGCCTGGGCAATTCCTCCGGGAACATGGCCAAGTGTTTCTCCTGCTTTTCGCCGGAGAAATTCCAGTGGCCACTGAAATACTCATTCCATTCATCTTTAGTCAGCTTTGAACGTTCCTTCAGTTCCTTTGTGACTCGTGGGGCGGTTCCCTGTTTCTTGAAGATAAGGATAAACTCGTAGTCAAGCTTGAGAATGCCATTGCGGGGATAAGGGTATGACCCCATCACTGTTGCGCCCCCCGTGGTATTGCAGGTGGTCACTTTCTGCCAGATGATCGCGCCCATATAGTCGAAACCGATTGCTTCACAGAACTTAATAATCTCAGTGCGGATAGGGATTATCTTATAGCGGCCGTAGTAGACAGAGCGGGCGAACTGATCACCGATGTTTACGCACAATCGACATCCCTGGTGCAACACGCGATGACATTCGCGCCAAACAAGATTCAAATTGTTGATGTAGTCCTCGTAGGAGTCATCAAAGCCGATCTGTCCGGCGTTGCCGTAGTCCTTTAATTGCCAGTAAGGGGGTGATGTAACAACCAGGTGGACAGACTGATCGGCAAGTTCGGGCATTGATCTTGAGTCGCCGATAATGACCTGGTGATGTGTTGTCACGAAGCTCCCTTGCTGCACTAATCGCTCCGCCTCGCAGTAATGCCGAGAGAGCCTACATCTTTTCGCCGAACAGTTCCTGGCGGTAGTCGATGATTTCCGATTTCCTTATCAACTCGTTAAACCACCGGTCCCAGTAGGCGCTACGCAGGCCGCTTGCCGCCTTCAGTTGGAGACTATCCTTCTCAGCCTCGAAACCTTCCAGCTTGGCGGCCAGTCGGTCACGGTATTCCATCACCACCGCACCCGCCTGTGTCATGATCGGTTTTGAGAACTTCCTGGCGTCGGAGAGCG
This sequence comes from Candidatus Zixiibacteriota bacterium, assembly GCA_023134875.1. Taxonomy (GTDB): domain Bacteria; phylum Zixibacteria; class MSB-5A5; order CAIYYT01; family CAIYYT01; genus JAGLUH01. The sequence goes on along the minus strand of JAGLUH010000008.1, from coordinate 455 downwards.
TAAAGGCAATGCCGATGAAGTTGGGGTCCTGCCCCATCCCCGGAATGCGACCGGTACGAGCAAAGAAAGCCGATTCCTTGGTCTGCACTTTTTCCGCCGCGCAGGCGTCGGCAAAGGCATCTCCGGCGACAAGCCGATCGTATACCTTGCCTGTCTTCTCGAGAGCCAATTGCTTTTGCTTTTCGACTCTCCGCGTGCGCTCAACGCCGCTGTAAACATCCTCAAGAGGTGATACACCCGCCGGCGTGACACCATCGGTGCGGAAAATCCGGAAATCATTATCGGTATCATAAACCGATGAGAATGTCCAGGCGGGTGCTGTGAACAGCCACTCGATCAGTTCCTTGCTCGCAGCGATGCCAGGAATCGAGCCATGCCGCGTGATGCGGCGCGACTGCTCACCACCGAAATCGTAGGCAGCCAGCAGGCTGTCATAGTTGTCGTGAGTGACCTCC
>JAGLUH010000079.1 GCA_023134875.1 Candidatus Zixiibacteriota bacterium | reverse complement strand
TTATGGCTTAATCGCGCCATGGCTCGTCTTCGTCGTCTATCTTTTCGGGGTGGGCGGGATCGCCGTAATCAAAGTCGGTCGATTGCAGCCGCTCTTCCTGTTCCCACTTCTTGTAGTATTGCCGCTTCTTGCGGTAGCGCAACGCCGCCCCGATGACAACGATTATTGCAAGGGCCAACCAGAAATACATAGTGTCCATGAATAGTGTTGCAACGTTATAGTGAAGGGTCAAGTATTCGTGAAATTCTTTTTCGAACTCGCTGTAGTTCGACCCGGACGATGCAATCAAGGCATTATCGACCGATGAACCCTTCGCGATTTCGTCAAGAAACCTGTTTAGCGCGTTCGATCCGTACTGATCGAGCAGGTATTTCACCGCCAGATACGACTGGGCATAGGCCACGTGCGCCTGACTTTGATTGAAGCGATTGACCTGCTTGATCTTTCTTAGCGGGATGAACTGCCCGAAAATAGCCGCCTTGCTCATCGCCAGGTTGTCCGACCAGCTCCACTCCGTGGAGACCAGCATGGCAACCCCCTCATCAAACCACCTGGGCGCCGAATAAAAGCCGCTTCGGTGCGCCACGACAAGGTGGGCATACTCATGCGCCAACAACTCGGCCAGGGACTTGCCGATATTGAACTTGTCAGGTGATTTGATGGCTATTGATTTACGTTCCGGGAGAGCGACCGCCGCGCCCCAATCCGGGAAGCGCCCACGTATCAGCCTCTTGAAAGAATCCGCATCTTCAATGATGTATACCGACGGTTTATACGGCAACGTATCGGCCAGCATTTTACTCAAAAGAATCCTGACGTTGTTCAGGACGGAATCAGCCAACTCAACATACCGCGGATTGTCAGCATAAAAGACAAAATTTGCCCGCTCAATCGCTTTGGATGGATGACTCTTGACCCCACCGCGAGCGGCGGGCCACCCAAGTCCACTGCCCCAGAAGCTAAGGGACAGAAAGAGAGTAAGTATCCACGCCATTTTCCTCATTGATGCAATATATGAATTACGCCAAAGAATTGAAAGTGGGTTGTGGTGTTCTGTAACTCGTGGGTATTAGAAGGGCTTGTTGCCGAAGGGTGTTTTGGGAAAACGGGGTTTCAAGCTGTTGCAGGGTCGGTAAATAGTTTAATTACGTGGTCGACGTACGTCCTCGTACACCGATTCCTCTTGGGACGCGGCATCCGCTTGAAGCGGACACCACCCACAAAGTATTCAAATGCCTGCTCGTTAAGTTTTTACTTGATCACGGAATGCGAAATGGACTACCCTCCGGCCTTAAGGTTTCGCGTGTTCAGGCCGAAATATAGGATGTGACACAGTAAAACCTGTTGATAAGGAGTTCAGTATGAAGAAGCCACTTTTGACGGCGGTGTGCGTGATCGCTTTCGCATTCGGCGTTTCAGCGCAGGTGCCGACACCGTTTAGTCTGTATGCCGGGGGAGCGCTAAGCCTGCCCAACGCACCTGATGACTTCAAGGACAGCTTCAAGACCGGCTATCATGGGCTGGTCGGGCTGGGGTATAAGATGGGGCCGGGATTCCAGCTTGTCGGTAAAGCCGAGTATCATAAGTTTGCGTTTGATTTTGCCGGCCTGTCAGGTGTCGATGGCGGCGACAGCAAGATGTGGATGTTCGGCGGCGACGGTCGCTTGGCTTTTGACCTTCCTGCCGCTCCCATCAAGCCCTTCGCCTTTGTAGGTATCGGGATTGCCAACATCAAGCAGTCAGAGTTCGGCGGCAACGTGACCCTGGCCACCGCGCTTAATGACGCGCTGCCCGACACTCAGAACAAAGTTTACTACAACATTGGAGCCGGGGTTGAACTCAAGGCTGGCCCGTCGTTTAACCTGTTCGTTCAGGGTCGCTATGTAAGCATCGCTACTGAGGGAAACAGCACGAGCTTCATCCCAATAACGGTAGGTTTGAAGTTCT
>JAGLUH010000078.1 GCA_023134875.1 Candidatus Zixiibacteriota bacterium | reverse complement strand
GTTATTTAAAAGGGTTATAGCTCGTGGGTTGGGTTGAGCTTGCGAAACCCAACAAAACATGGTTGCACCGATATTGCTCTCAATCATTTTATAATTTCGCACAATTGTTGATGTTGGGTTTCGTTCCTCAACCCAACCTACCCGGCTATGTTCTTCAGTTCAATTACCACGTCAACTTATAAACTAATGTACGTCCTGCAAGTCGTCCCAAATTGGCTCTAATCTCTTTAACACATGTCCTCCATCCGTGTCCTAGTGTCCCATGTCAAGGGCTGACTCCAGTTTCCCACACAGTTTCCTAGAACCGGTAGATCACTCCGATATGCGGCACAAAAAACCCTGTGTCACTGCCGCTGGTGAATATGTGGTGGTAATCAGCTCCTACCCCAACTGTCCAATCGGGAGACAAGGAGTGATCCAAGCCGAGACCAATATTGTATCCCGGTTCTGTGGATCCGCTTTTCGGGATATAGATCCCCGGTCCGCCATGAATATAGGGTCTGAGAGGGGTTGTTGTTATTTCATATTTCAAATTAGCGGATATATTCCACCAGTACGTGTCCCTGACTGAAGAAGATCCGGCATCGAAATGGTTGTATCCAATTATCCCTTGCACCAACAACTGCGGTGACAGCCGGTACTCAACATTCAAGCCGACACTATAACCTGCATCATAATTGTTATTGAAGTTTCCTGTGGGGATCGCACCTCCCAGGTGGAAGCTGATTCCGTATCGCCCGCCCACCTTCTCAGCTAAATTAAAGGTCAGTTCCTCATCCTTGACACTAATGGTGATGTCCACGTCTCTCACGTCCACGCCGGCAGGCAGATTGAGGATCTGAGTATATGTTCCGTCCAGATTATCCTTTAACCCGCCAACAAACGTTCCCTTCGATGCGGTCATGCTGATCACAGCGGAGTACCTCGGCCCCAGGTAGTTGCCCAAGGAGTCTTTCGGCGTAACGGTCACCGCGTATCGCTGGACTTCGTCAGCAGTATCACCGAAAGAATCCACATCCACTAGCACATACTCAGGCGCGACATTGACGGTGATGTATTTTTGGATCAGACGTTCGCGCTCGAACTTATTGCCAGCTCTGGTTGAGCCGCTGGCACGGACATAGAAGGAATAGGTCCCTTCCTTAACCGTATCGGAGAACTGATTGGTGTAGATTCCATCGCCGGCCTTAGCATCGCCATGGGTGCCGTCGTCGTAAAGCTGAAGTGTGACGGGACCGCTGCGTCCGGGGTATGTCACCTGCCGCGTTTCGGTGAGGAACATGGCTTTGCGCTGTACCGGCGGAAGATTCTCATTGCTCAGATTCGCCGGGATGCTGGCTAACTCTTTCGCACTAACCTTATTAGTTGCAAACCAGTTGCCGCCGCCGTCACTGGGCCGCGTTATCTGCACCTGCACATTCTCCAGTCCGGTCAGCGGTGGCCCGGCCTCGAACACACGCGTCGCAATGGTGACGACATTGCCGGTCTCATAGCGGGGCTTGTCAAGGCTTGCTCTCATCTTCAATGTCGAGTCTGCGATCACGCTATACTGGTAGTGCTCCTCCCCGGCACTCATACCGTCTGTGTCGATTTCGATAGTCCACGGCGCCGGCCCCACCTTCCCGGACTGTCGCAGGAACGTCTTGTCGACAGTGATTATTTTGTAGCTACTGCCCTCGTGGGTGCGAACGCCATCGTGCGCGCAAGTGACCGGCAGGTTGTCAGATGACCTCACCGTTAGGCCGAGCCTGCCTTGTTGTGGCGTCGCCCAGCTCAAGAAGAAGCTGACCCTGCGGTCGAGCTCATTGATGGCTACGTTGTGTATCTGCGTCTCACCGGCTCCGATCACACCCATCGGGTCCGCCACAACGTCAAGGCCAAGACCCTCCGCCAAGATTTTGTTGTATGTTGCAGCTAAGGCTGTCGCCGGATCCCAGGCCTCGGGATGATCCGGATCAAAATCAAGACCGGGGTCGCCGGTCACATCGCTGAATTGACCCTCGGTTTCCGTCGCCAGCTCATCGAGGAAGTGGCCGTCTACGTCCTCAGGTAGTGAAAAGCCGATCGTGTAGACGCGAATGCCCGCCAGGCCAGCGACGAGATCCGTGTAGGCTTCATCGCCCTCCTCGACTAACGAGGGACAGTTATGATAACCGTCGCTAAGCAACACAATAGCTTTAGGCTCCTGGGCGCCCAGCATGGCTGCCGCCTGCTGCAATCCGGCGATCATCGGTGTGGCTCCTCCCGGTGCCAGACCGGGTATGGTGCCGGTGGCTGTGCTGTGGCTGTCGGGCGTGACGACCGTCATGTCTGTCACCGTCTCAGCGTTGCAGCCGTCGTAGGGGTCACGGGGAAAACGCGCGATACCGAACTGTACTTGGTTTTCTCCGTGGTCAAGAAGTTCATCCATGAAGGGCAACGCCGCCCACTTGGCCAGGGAGATGCGCCATTCCTCCTCAGGCCTGCCGCGGGCACCGTCATGACGCCATGACATACTGCCTGAACCGTCGAACAGCAATACGACGCCTGGTGCGGTCGGTGAACGGATGATGAATTCATCGAGTTTGTTCTCGGCATAGTCCGTGGTTACCCAGATCTCGCCAATGCCGTCATCGGCATCCGTGAATTCACAGGTCCTCAGGTCATGAGCCGGGGTCTCACAGGTTGCGTCCACATCAATGAGGTTTGCCGGGTCTGGCGCCGCGGTCGGATCCCCGTAAATGCCGCTAACAACCTTATAGGCCTTGGCTTGCTGATACGGGCTGGCAACGCCGCCGACAATCGCCCCGTCGTTAGACATTTCGAAGCTTAACGAAGGAACGGTCTTGAAGACCCAGGTGGTCCACTCGGTCTGGTCAAATCCTGGCGCCGTCATGTCGACGAAATTAATCACGAATCTGCCGCGATCACAGCTGTCGTCGATTGTACAACTCACACCACCCGGTAGTACACACTCAGTGTCATGGGGTGAAAAAAAATAGGTTTTCTCCCCGGCTACCAAGGTGCCATATGCCTGTCCCGACACCGTATAAAAAGTGACCATGGTCTCGTAGGGGTCGTAAGCGGTCCCGTTGTCGATGCCATCAACATCCGCCCACACCGCCATGGCATAACCTGGACAGGTTGCATTCGGCCACATGTAAAACCACTGAAAATCGTCGGTGACGTCGCCGGTATCGGCAAAGCTATACGACACGGCAGAAAAAAGAACCAACATTACAATGAATTGCCAAACTGGCCTCGTTCGTTTCCTCAAGCGCATCATAATAGTCCTCCTTCACTTTACAGTTCTTATGTTCTCATTGCGCCTCTACCGCCGCGCTCAGTGGCGTAGCGACAACGTTTTAACCAGCGATGACGCTATGAAAGACAAGCGCCCGCCGCTTGGGCAGTCCGTGCAGCATTAGAGGCACAAACTACAGTACTTGTTTCACTTGCGCTCCATTGGCTCGCAGCGAGGTGGGGGTCAGCCCTTGACTTAGGACAAATTGGCTCTAATCTCTTTAACACATGTCCTCCATTTGTGTCATAGTGTCCCATGTCAAGGGTTGACCCCATTTCTTCCGTGTTCAGTTTCAGCCAGCTTGAACTATGCTTACCGCAGTAAGAGTGCTGCGGAGGTGCTTGGATCTCTAATGAACGTTTCATCCTGGTCTCCTATCTTGCGGAAGCGGTTTTCAACGCATCAAATCAGCCTTGAAAAACACCATCTCCGATCGTCTTCACAAGGCCATCTTCTTCTTCCAGTCGGCAGTTGAATTCTGCTGTCCACTCGGCATAAGTTCGATTGCCATCGGTGACTGGCCTGGCATTAAAGTCTCATATTCTTGCCCACACTTCATTAATGGGCGCATTAATAACAGAACTCCTAAATATCTTAGCCATAGCATCCCTCCTTCCGTGTTATTTAAAAGGGTTATAACTCGTAGGTTGGGTTGAGCTTGTGAAACCCAACAAAATATGGTTGCCCCGATATTGTTCTCTCAATCATTTTGCAATTTCGTGCAATTGTTAATGTTGGGTTTCGTTTCTCAACCCAACCTTGGCTACGCAACCTGATTCACCTCAAAAGTGCCAAAGTCGAGCAACAAGGGTCAAAGGCAGACCTGACCCCATTTGTCCTCCCGGCTGCAAGTCGATGGTTAGGTGAAGTGCTGCCCCCATCTTCATTTGATTCTTCATCGTTTTTCCTCAATTAGTTTTTCTTCTAATTCACGACGGCTGTCTTCCCAAAAATTATCAGGTATATCTGAGCCACCCACAAATTTACTGCGTTTCTCCGTATCGTCCCTATACTTACTCAGGCCGGTCAGGGCCAACTGATATTGTTCCTTAGCCTGGCTTCTGAGACCATGCCTGCCGAAGAAATTGCCTATGTGTCTGTTTATGGTCCAAAGCCATCCATCTTTGCTGCAGAGCTTAAGAAGCGTGTCTGCCATTTCACGAGCTTTATCTATTTCTTCTTGCTTTTCGTAGTAACCTATCAATGATAGATATGCTCGATATTCCGGCCGTCCTACTAAAGTCCGAATATAATAGCCGTCCGGCTTTGAAGCTCCAATTCTGTCTGCCTTGCTTACCAGAGCGAGGTATGAAGCAGAATTTGAAACAATTTTTTCAAGGACCGCAATTGCACC
>JAGLUH010000077.1 GCA_023134875.1 Candidatus Zixiibacteriota bacterium | reverse complement strand
TCGAGTTGAACCAGGGCGCGATCGATGCTGTCCTTGATATCCGCTTTCCGATCATGGTGTTCCGAGACAGGAAGGGGGGACATTATGATAGCTGCCTTCTTTCTCTCAGAGGATTGCCGCATGAATTCTGGTCACGCGGGCGAGGAGCTCTTCAAACTGGTCAAAGGTGAGCGCCTGCTTGCCGTCGGAAAGGGCTTTGGACGGATCAGGATGCAACTCGACCATGATACCATCAGCGCCAGCAGCGACAGCGGCCGCCGCCAGGGGCGTCACCAGATCGGGGCGGCCGGAAGCGTGGGAGGTATCGGCGATCACCGGCAGGCCGGAATGTTGTTTTGCCAGGCATATTGAGGCGAGATCGAGTGTGTGTGATGTTTGCGGTTCGAATGTGCGGATGCCTCGTTCACATAGAATCAATTGATCATTGCCGCCTTTGCTGATATACTCCGCCGAGCAGAGCCACTCATCGATAGTCGCCGCCATTCCCCGCTTCAACAGTACCGGTTTCCGGACCGAACCAAGAGCGGTCAGCAGCGTGTAGTTGAACATATTACGCGACCCGACCTGGAGGATGTCGGCATACTCGGTAACTATCTCGATCTGGGAACGATCCATCACCTCGGTTACCAGGTACATACTTTGGGCCTGTGCGTACTTGTGCAGCAACTTCAGACCGGGGCGCCCCATACCCTGAAAAGACTCGCTGGAAGTACGTGGTTTGTAAGCGCCGCCCCTCAGGTAACGAACACCGAGGCCGGACAGGAACTCAGCGATTGCAGCAATCTGCGCTTCGGATTCCACCGCACAGGGGCCGGCGATAACCGGCAACCTCGTTGAGTCGGTAAACTCCGAGTAGCAGCTTTTCTCTGCCGAGCGCTTGAGAGTCAGCTTACCGGCTGCCTGGCTGAGTGATTCCAACTCGCGCCTGGTTTTGGTGTTGATCTGTCCCAGAACGCGGATCACGGCGGCGTCATGCTCGATTAACTCATAGTCAATACCGGCGCGGTCGAGAATCTTGAGACAAGTCCCTTTTCGCTTATCATCTATCGGGAAATTATAGATCACGTTTCTCTCCGGTATAGATGGTCACGATCCCACCAGTCAAAGGAGTCAGGGCAATGTTGGCAAAATCGGCATCTTTCATCAAGCGTACAAACTCATCACCATAGCAATATGTTTCCACTGTTTTGTCAAGATAGGTATAGGCCTGCCGATCTCCGGAAATCATCCTGCCCAGATGCGGTAATATCCAGCGCAGATAGGGCAGGTACAGGGTACGGATCAGGCGGTTCTCAGGGAGAGAGAATTCTAATACTATCGCTCTGCCACTCGGCTTTAACACGCGACAGATTTCACTCAAACATGCTACCGTGTCGGGCATATTGCGGATGCCGAAAGCGATCATTACGGCATCGGCGCAGTTGTCCTGTAGCGGCAGCGCCATTGCGTTAGCATGCAGCAACTTGACCTGCTTATTCAGATTACGCGCGGAAATCTTCCTACCAGCCAGCTTGAGCATTCCTCCAGCCATATCGATACCGACAATCAGCCCATTGCAATCGCCGGTTCGTGCCGCTGCGAGCGATAGATCGCCGGTGCCGCAGGCAAGATCGATTACGAGTCCTACTCCAGCCTTGTCCAGATTCTTAACGGCACGTCTCCGCCAGTAGAAATCAAATCCAAATGAAAGCAGATGGTTAAGCAGATCATAGCGGCGAGCAATCCGGTCAAACATCTGGGGCGCATCACGACGCGAGGGGATTTTTCTGTGAGTAGAAGACTCTGTTTTCGGCAGCGTAGTCACTTGGTATCTTCCTTTGACGCACCTGAGAGAACCAGGCGAAGCTGCACTCCGCAACTATGCGCCTTTGATAACCTTAAAGTATATTAGAATCGCTTTCATAACGCAAACACTAACGCCGGGTGCCGCCGTCAAATCCTGAGCCCGGAATTACTTGACAATTTTACCCATGATTGCTAAATTGATCACGTCATACAGAGATGTATGCCCAGGTGTTTGTCTTGCCCCAGGCAATCAGGGAAATCCTGATTGTGTCGTGCGAGAGAGCAGACCTTACAACCCAACGACGTATCTGAGAATCATTGAGGGTTGAGTCTTCAGTAAGTAACAGGAAAAAGAAGGTGTCCATATGTCGAGATTCGAAACGAAGCGCATCAGTTTGCTGGTAGCTGTATTAGTGTTGCTGCTTTGTCTGAAGGCAACCGCTGAGGAGGGGGGGGAAAACACACCGAGAACTGCCGGCACCGCACCGATGGCCGAAGCGACTGAGCGGGTAGCAGCAAGAGCGGCCGCCGCCAGGTTGCCAGGAACAACAGCCCGTCAATTGACTCGCGAACAGAAGGCAGGCTCTGCCGAGTGGAAACCGGCAGCGAGCCAGGCGGGTTCGAGGAGTGAGCTTTTCCTGGAGAGATTTGAAAGCGGCGTCATTCCGCCGACTGGCTGGAGCGCTATTGTCAATAACGCGTTTACATGGGAATCGGACAATTTCGCCTCCTTTGAAGGCGCCTACCACGCCACCTGCCAGTACGATGAATATTACACCGGCTTCCAGGATGAATGGCTCATCAGCCCCGGCATCGACCTTACTACTGACGGTCTGGGCTGGAAGCTCGATTTCTGGTGGCGGGGCAGTTATTACTGGTCTGTCTCCCCCTGGAATAGCTGTGATCTGATCGTGAAGATATCTATCGACGGTGGTACCTCGTGGACTGACCTCTGGACAGAGCACGATTATGGCGATTTTACCAGTTGGGAATGGTGCAACACGATACTCGACCTTGGGGCTTACTTGACACAGACTGACGTCAGGTTGGCCTTCGTGTACTCTGGTTACGACGGTGCGGAGTTTTCAATTGATGCCGTCTCGATTAATGATGCCGCGCCACCAGTAGGCCGTTGTTGCTACGGCGATTCCTTGTCTCCTTCCTGCGCTGACGTAACGGAAACAGACTGTGTGGCTCTCGACGGCAACTGGGAACGCTACAAGAATTGCCTAGATCATCCCTGCCCAATATACTATCCGCCACCACCAAATGACGACTGGGTTAATGCCGAACCGATCGTTGGTCCTTTCCCTGACACGGTGACAGGAACTACACAAGGCGCCACTGTCGACTGTCCCAGCTTGTTTGGCTGGAACGCGGTCTGGTACGTCTTCCAAACGCCGTACGCATTCAATGATGTCGATATCGACTACTGCGGCTCGGTTCCAGGCTTGGGGAACATCGGTTCGATTCTTTTTCGCGACTCGGTTGTCTGCGATCAGTTCATCTCCCGCACCGGTTACGAGTGGCATGACTGCGGTGACGGCGAAAGCAATCCTCACCTCTGGTGGACTTCTCTTCCCGGCCCGGCCACGTATTATCTGCCGGTGTACACCGGCAATGGCGACGGTCAGCAGCCTTTCGCATTTACGATTGACTTCACCGAGACGCCGCCGCCGCCAATGGGCGACTACTGCGGTGATCCGATCGTGCTCAATATCGGCCTGGCCAGTCTGCCGTATACGCTCACCGATCAGTACACCTGTGGCCGCGACGATTGGTATAACAACACTTGCCTCGACTGGTACGACCGTGGCGAGGACATCATCTACCAGTTGAATCTGTTCGCGGACGTTCATCTCAACATTCTGCTTGACCCCAAGAGCACAAACTATACCGGCATTCTGATTGATGCCACCTGTCCGCCTGATCCCGTCGCTTGCATTGCCACCAGCACCAATACCGAGGCCGACGCACATGGCATCATCAACGTTGATCTGACTGCCAGCACGTACTACATCATGGTCGATACCTGGGCGTCTCCCGATTGCATCCCATCATTTGATCTGACCATCGAAGAGTATATCGTCACACCGGGCAACGACTGTGGTAACCCCGCTGTAGTTAAACTGCCGGACGACATGACCGGTGGTCCTGACAATGATTCCTACATCGACCAGAATCAGTCGACCTGCGGGCGCAAAGATGATTATGACAACACCTGCCTGGGCAATTGGGACAGGCAAGAGGATATCATCTATAGATTGGATGTAGCCGACACTGTTGAGATAAACATCTTCTTAGACCCGGGGCCAACTGACTGGACAGGCATTCTGATCGACGATAACTGTCCACCGGATGAAACTGATTGCATTCAATACTCGACCATCGGCCTTGGTGCTCATGGTCTCTATGATCTCACGCTTGAACCGGGCACCTATTACATTATGATCGACATCAATTCATCTCTTAACTGTATCGAGTCCTTTGACTTGACGATTCGGCCCGTTGGTAGCGGGCCTGAGAATGACAACTGGGAGAACTGCATGACGGTTGGCAACGTTGCCGGTCTCGCCTTCTCCACCAAGCAGGCCAGCCCGGACGGCCCCGGCGGCTGCCTGACCTCGCCGAACCTCTGGTACTGTTACACCGCGACCTGTACCGGCTTGACGACCATCAGTCTGTGCGGTTCCAGTTACGATACCAAGCTGGCAGTGTATGACGGCACTGATCCATACGTTGCTGTATTGCTTGGTTGTGACGACAATGCCTGTGGCCAGCAGTCTGAACTGGAGGTTGACCTGGTGGCGGGCAACACCTACTTGATCGAGGTCGGCGGCTGGAGCAACTACACCGGCGACGGAATCCTGAGCATTAGCTGCACGGCGTACTGCGACGCCTCCGGTGAGTGTAACAATGAGTACATCAGCCACGTCACGCTGGGCAACATCGACAACGGCTCGGGCTGCGACGACGGCGGTTACAGCGACTACACCACCCTTGCCACAACGATAGAGTCGGATCAGACCTATCCGATTACTGTTGGTATCGCAAACGGCAACGTTTCCAGCGTTGGCGCAGTCTGGATCGATTGGAACCAGAATGGCGGATTCGATGTCGATGAAGACGTGACTCTTGACGTCGGCACTGGTGCCGGTCCGTACAGCGGCATTGTGGCGCCGCCGACAGACGCTCTTGCCGGCACAACCAGGATGAGAGTACGCCTGGGAGATGACTTGTATCCTTCGCCCTGCGACGCCACTGTTCACGGCGAGGTTGAGGACTATACAATTATCGTCAATGTTACCTACATCTGCGGTGACGCTGACGGCAACCAACTGGTCAACATCGCCGATGTGGTCTACTTGATCAGTTACATATTCGGCGGCGGGCCACCACCCAACCCGTTAATCTCCGGCGATGTCGACTGCGACGCGATGGTTAATATCGCGGATGTGGTTTATCTGATAAACTACATCTTCGGTGGCGGTCCCGAGCCGTGCGCCGCATGCCCGTAGAGGCACGGATAGTCGACGGTGATCTGCTGCGTCAGGCTTGAACCGGAGCACCATACCATAGAATGACTGTCACTGCGGCTGGGACTTGGCGGTACGGGGGGCACATTGCCAGCCACGGTTCATTGCAGGCAGTGAAAGCGGCTTGCTTTCTGCGCCTCTCCTCAGTAACTCGTCATACCCGCCGCGGCGGGCTGGAGGTGATTGCGCCGATCAGTCAGGTCGGCCGGAACGGCTCGACTTGGGCGAGATTGACAGCAACATACAATTCCTTTCGTCATCGTGAGTCCGCCGAGAGCGGGCGCGGCTGCCGCTTCATCGACAGACTTGTCCAGAAACGTACTTGACAAGTCCACGAAAATGCTTAAATTAAATCAGGTACTGCGACGCGCACACCGATGCAGCCGTCATAATCTCGGCAATCGGGACAGTTTTGATCGTGTAGCGCTAATAAAAATAGATGCTATATCCAATTCACATATCAGCGAATCATCAAGAATCAAACCATCCATGTATGCAAAGGAGGAGTAACCTATGAGGTGACCTGTGTCCGGTTTGTGAATCTCTTTACTTGCCAGCGATTACTTCTCTTTAACAAACAACAAACCGGAAGCACGAACTTAAGTGATAAGCATCTGATCAACAAAGCTTCGACGCAAACAATGAAAACAGAGAGGTGTCTATATGTCAAAACGTAGAATAGGACTCGGTATTCTGCTGGCAGCGGCGCTGGTCGTGGTGTTTTGCCTGACCACGCTCGGCATAGACAAGGCGTCCGCTGTCAAGCCGGCAACAGCAACCATACAATCGGGCGCTGAGCAAGCAGCCGAACCGGATTACGATAAGCAAGCGGCTTACCAGGCGGCCAAGGCGGCCTGGCTTGCCGATATGGAAGCGGAGAAATCTACTGCGGCTGAACACGTTCCCGCCGCATCAACCGAACAGCGGCTTGTCGGTGATGACTGTACTCAGCCGCTGGTGCTTACTCTCGGGTCAGGTGATCTGCCGTGCACGCTGACCAATCAGTTCACCTGTGGTCGCGGTAATAACTATGACAATACCTGTCTTGGTAACTTCGACGGCGGGGAGGACATTATCTACCAGTTGAATCTGACCGAGGATCTTCATCTGAACATCACCCTTGATCCGAAGGGCACGGAATTCACCGGTATTCTCCTTGATGCCACCTGTCCGGCCGATCCGAGTGACTGCCTCGCCCAGAGCCGGAGTTCCGTTGCCCAAACGCATGGTCTGGTCAATACCTGTCAGACTGCCGGCACTTATTACATTATGGTTGACACCTGGCCAAGCCCCGTCTGTATTACCGATTTCGATTTGACCTTCGAGTCTATCGAGGCAACACCTGGGGATGACTGCAACGACCCCGTCGTGGTCAAGATACCGGAAGATATGAATGGCGGCCCGAACTTTAATGCGTACATCGACGAGGGCCAGACAACCTGCGGGCGCGGCAATGATTACGAAAACACCTGTCTGGATGAGTGGGACAGCGGCGATGATATTATTTACCAGTTGGATGTTTCTCAGGCAATCGACGTGGATATTTTCCTCGACCCGGGCCCGACCAACTGGTCTGGCATAGTGATCGACGATAACTGCCCGCCCGACGAGAGTGACTGCATTCAGTACTCGGTCATCGGCTCCGGCGCTCATGGCCTCTACGATGTCTCCCTCGATCCCGGCGTCTATTACATTATGGTCGACACCTACGCCTATCCCGACTGTATCCCATCCTTTACTCTGATGATTCTGCCGGTTGGCGGTGGTCCGATCAATGACGACTGGGACAACTGTCTGCAGATTGGCGATGTCGTCGACCTGCCTTTCTCCACCGAGCAGGCTACGCCCGATGGGCCCGGAGGTTGCCTGACCTCCCCGAACATCTGGTACTGCTACACGGCTACCTGCACCGGTACTGCCGTCATCAGTCTGTGCGGTTCCAGCTATGACACCAAGCTGGCTGTATATGACGGCACTAACCCCTTCTACGACCCGTTGATGGGCTGCAATGATGATTCTGAAGCTTGTGGCGAGTTCTCGGCGCAGTCTCAACTCGAGGTTCCCGTTATCAAAGGCAACATCTACCTTGTCGGTGTCGGTGGCTGGGGCGACCATACCGGTGTAGGGATTCTGAATACCAATTGCTATACGCCCCCTGAAAATGACAACTGCGAGGATGTAACTCCGGTCACCCTGACTGACGGCGTGCCTGTCACCTTTACCGGCGACAACACCTGGGCTACGCATCAGTGTGATTTCTTCGACGGTCCTCATGTGTGGCACGCGTTCACACTCGACACCACCATGATCGTAACGCTCGACTACTGCACCACCGATCCCGCCTTCACCAGTGCCTGGGTGAACCCGGCCATCGGTTGCCCGTGCAGCGATACCAGCGAGGCGGGCGTGTACAATTTCGACGACTGCGGCGATGGCAACATCACGATTACCTGGGATTTTCTGGAACCCGACACCTACTACTATCCGGTGCTGCACGATGAAGGCGCTGAAGGTCCTTACACTCTGCATGTCGTTGGTGAAGCGATAGCCGCGTATTGCAAAGCTTCCGGAGCGTGCGATTTTGGATACATCAGCCGAGTCGCAGTTGGTGACATCGACACCACCTCCATTTGCGATGATGGTTATAGTGACTACACCAGCCTCTCCACCACCATGGAAACGGGTGAAAGCTATCCGATTACTGTTGAGCTGGGCAATGGAATTACCCCCAACATCGGTGCGGTCTGGATCGACTGGAACCAGGACCTGACTTTTGATATGAGCGAGGAGGTAGACCTCGATGTCTTCTCTGGTGAAGGTCCGTACACCGGCAACGTTATCCCGCCGGGCAATGCTGTAAGTGGTACTACGATGATGAGAGTGCGCGTCAACTACAACACCTACCCACCCCCCTGTGGCTACACGGATCATGGCGAGGTTGAGGACTACACAATTAACGTCAATGTCACCTACATCTGTGGCGACGCCGACGGTAACCAACTGGTTAACATCGCCGACGTTGTTTACCTGATTAATTATGTCTTCGGCGGTGGACCTCCTCCTGACCCACTTCTGGCAGGCGATGTCGACTGTAACGCGCTGGTGAACATCGCGGATGTGGTTTATCTGATAAACTACATATTCGGCGGAGGTCCTGACCCGTGCGATCCGGATGGTGACGGCATCCCTGACTGCTAGGTGATGTCCGGTACGCAAGAAGCATCTATGTAGATGACGACAGCCGGGAGCCCGCGATCATGCAGGCTCCCGGTTTTGTTATGGCAGCCGGACAGAAGAGAAAGTAACCTAACAAGTTGTTGCGTAACCATGTATTCTACCATATGCTAATTGAACATAAGGAGCCTTGCTAGCATGTTTGGGCAGACACCATGTAACGTTCAAATAGGATTGGTGGTTAGATGACAAAGGATTACAAGTTAGTGGTTATCGGCGCGGGGCCGGGGGGCTATGTTGCCGCCATTCGCGCAGCGCAACTGGGGATCAAGACGGCAATTGTGGAGAAGGAATACATCGGCGGCGTCTGTCTTAACTGGGGCTGCATTCCTTCCAAGGCGTTGCTCTATGCCACCGAACTAAAACGCACCATCACGGGCGCCAAACGAATTGGGCTCACTGCCGAGAACGTTTCCATTGACCTTGACAGACTGCGCAAACATAAGAACGATACAATCAAGCGTTTAACCGGCGGCGTCAAGCTGCTACTCGAAAAGGCAGGGGTAAAAATCATAAACGGTGCCGCTTCCTTTGTTTCCGGCGATGAAATCGAGATCAGTGATGGCGATACAAAAACGAAAATGGAAGCCGAGCATTTTATTATTGCCACCGGAGCCAGCCCGATGCAGTTGCCGATGCTCAAAGAAGATGGCAGGATAATAATCGGCGCCCGGGAGGCAATTGATATCAAAAGCATTCCTGAAAGGATGTTGGTAGTCGGCGCCGGCCCGATCGGCGTGGAAATGGCGACCGTCTACAACACCCTGGGCAGCAAGGTGCTGATTGTGGAACTGCTCGACGTCGTACTACCGATGCTCGACGCCGACATCTCGGCAGCATCCGCCAAGGCTCTCAAGAAACAGGGAATAGAAATTCTTCTCTCGGCAAAAGTTGTCTCCTCCCGGATTGCCAGCGATGAAGTAAGCGTCACGATTGAGACATCACAAGGCACCGAGGAGATGGTCTTTGACACGGTGCTGGTGGCGGCGGGTATGCGACCCAATACTAAGAACCTCAATCTTGGAAAAGCGAAAGTGAAGCTTGACGACCGTGGTTTTATTCCTGTCAACCACGAGATGCGGACTAATGTATCCAACATCTATGCCATCGGCGACGTCGCCGGCGGTATCCTTCTGGCGCACAAGGCCTCCCATGAGGGTATCGCCGCCGTGGAAGCTATCGCCGGCGCTACTGCCACCGCCGACTGGAAGGCCGTACCTTATGCCGTCTTCACCGATCCGGAGATCGCCGGTATCGGTTTGACCGAAAAAGAGGCTGCGGTCTCAGGCCAAAAGATCAAGATCGGCAAATTCCCTTATCGCGCTGTCGGCAAGGCGGTAGCTACGCTGGCCTCTGAGGGTTTTGCCAAGGTCATCGCCGACGCCGAGACCGACCGGATTCTGGGGATTCATCTCTTCGGCCCCCATTCCGGAGATATTATTCAGGTGGGAACCACTCTGCTGGAGATGAATGCAACCGCCGCCGACCTGGGACATATAATGGCGGTGCACCCGACCCTGTCGGAAGCCCTCATGGAGGCGGGTCTCAATGTGAACGGCCGAGCGATACACATAATCAATTGACATTCTCCCCTTGTTTTGTGGGCAGCAGACGTCTCACCCGCCCCATAAGTACATCGTTCGGTCAGTTCTTGCCTTTGACTCGTCAAAGGTGCGAACTGACCGGAAAGGAGATCGACTGACAGTCAAGCAATTATACTACAGCACGTTGGGTTACACCCCCGACTTCGTCATGGGCAAGACCC
>JAGLUH010000076.1 GCA_023134875.1 Candidatus Zixiibacteriota bacterium | reverse complement strand
ACTCATCCTGACAGCACCGGTTGGGCGACTGCCACTGATAATTGCGACGCCAGCCCGACAATAACCTATAGCGACGGCCAGACCGGCAATGTTCTCACCCGCACCTGGACGGCCGCCGATGATTGCAGCAACTCATCTCAGTGTGTGCAGACTATTCTGGTTGGTGATGGTACACCTCCCGTTTGCAATGTGCCGGATAACCAGACGATCTTCCAGTGCGAGCCTGCCCAGGACAGCCTGCCGGTTTCGGCGACACACAACGCTGTCTGCGAAGTGATCAGCGGCCCCGGCGAGATCATCGGCGATAACAGGGTCTATACACCGACCGGTGAAGAAACCGTATCTGTGACAGTAAGATGCAGCGACGCCTGCAGCCTCTTCTGCGAAGACAACTTTGTCATTACCTTTGATATGAACGCCGCGCCGACGATCAGCATGCCTGCTACCGGAACGACAGTATTCTATGGCTCCGTTACTCATGAGGTCTGCGTGCCTTTCACCTACGGTGATGAAGATGACAACATCACCGACATCTGGGTCGATGGACCTTTGCCGCTCACTTTAACCTACAGCAACGGCTCTGGCGAATTCTGCTTCACGCCGCCCGCGGTAGAGGATACTCTGGTGTTCACCGTATATGTGCAGGATGCCTGCCCGAACAAGGCAGTAGCACAGGCAACTCACATCAGGATCATCCACGTTCTGCCGCTACCTGACCCCACCACGTGCATCGTGTTGGAGATCGAAGATACTGATTGTCTGAATCTTGGTACTTATGCTCATGTCGACATCATGGTTGACGCCGTGACGGAAGAGATGGCGGGTTTTGATCTGCTGATTACGTATGACGCAACTGCGTTCCAGTTCACGACGGCGGAGATTGGTGCGGCGATTGACACCTGGGAGTACTTTACCTACCGGCCGGGTCCGTTCGGCAACTGTGGTGGACCCTGTCCGTCCGGTCTCTTGCGACTGGTCAGTATCGCTGATGTCAACAACGGGCCTAACCATCCCGATCCGGCGCAGTTACAGCCGCACGGTGTGCTGGTGACAATGGTTTTCCGGATCACCACCGACCAGACCCTCGCGGGCTACACCTTCAACGTTGATTTTTTCTGGATTGACTGCGGCGACAACGGCGTCTCCTCGGTAACGGGCGATACCCTGTTCATCGATAAGCTGATTCTCAACACCGATCACTCGGTGCTCTGGGATGAGTATGATGAGGTCAATTATCCTGAGACTCAGAGACTACCCCATGTCGGCGCGCCTGATGAATGCCTGATCGGCGATAAGATTAAGCCGCGCCGTTGCATAGTGTTTGTCAACGGCACTATCTGCATCATTCATCCCGATTCGATTGACGCCGTCGGCGATATCAATCTTAACGGCATCTCTCACGAAATCGCCGATGCGGTGTTGTTCACCAATTATTTGCTTTATGGTTTGTCCGTCTTCACCGTCGCCCCGTATGCGCAGTTGGCGGCGACAGATATCAACCGGGATGGTATGCAGGCGACTGTCGGCGATCTGGTTTACCTGATCCGTATCATCACCGGCGATGCCCTGCCGCTTCCGAAGCTAGCGCCGTTTGCTCAAAGTGCGACGGTCACCTTCGACGGCAATGTAGTGAGGACGGAATCCGACAGCAGGCTGGGTGCGCTGTTGCTGACCTTCAACGTTGACGATGACTACCTGCTGACAAACCTGACGGAGATGACGTTGATCGATCATGCTGCGAACGGCAAGTTGAAGGTGCTGGTCTATGATATCTCCACTAATTCGATCCCCGCAGGTATGGCGGAAATACTACGGATTGAGGGCAACGCTGAATTGGTATCGGTTCAGATTGCCGATTACTACGGCAACCAGATGACCAATAAGCTGGAGGACATCACCATACCGGATAAACATAGCTTGAACCAGAACTACCCGAACCCATTCAACCCGCAGACAGTGATCGAGTTTGCGCTGCCGTTGCCGAGTGTGGTGACCCTCGAAGTCTACAATATCGCCGGCCAGAAGGTGGCGACCTTGACGGACGACATGATGGCGGCGGGTTATCACCGGTTCAGCTTCAACGGCATCGATGATTCCGGCAATCAGTTGGCGAGTGGCATCTACCTTTATCGACTGGTTACCGACAACTTCTCAGAGACAAAGAAGATGCTGCTGATTAAATAGCCGCCGGTAATCCCATATCATGGGCGATCAAAACAGCCTGGTGAACGGGCGTCCTGACACAATTGAC
>JAGLUH010000075.1 GCA_023134875.1 Candidatus Zixiibacteriota bacterium | reverse complement strand
TTTTTGGAACAAACTGACTGACCAGTCCGTCTAATAATAATATGAGAGAGAACAAAGCGACAAAAAAACGCCGGGTCCTGCCTGCTAATGAGCGTAAGGAAATGATTCTCGACGCCGCTCTGGAGATATTCTCGCGACATGGCTATGAGAGAAGCGATGTCGACGCTATCGCGCGGCAGGCGGGGATCGGCAAGGGCACTATTTACCGCCATTTCCCTTCAAAGCAGAAACTGTTTCTGGCGCTGGTCGATCGTGGCTACGAACTGCTGAAAGAGCGAATGAAGCTGGTACCCAGGCTGAGAGACTCGCTGCAGCAGGCGTTCAGGCGCGGCATGGAATCGCATGCCAACTTCTTTATCGAGAACCCGAAATATTATCGCGTGATGATGCTGGAGCTGCCCGATTATCGCCTGCGCATCGGCGGTGACATCATGAGACGTCATCAACGTTATATTCAGCCGCTGGTCAAGGGGATCAAAACGCGAATTAAGAACGGGCAGATAGAAAAGATCGATCCTGAATTTGCGGCCTTTGTCCTGGCGGCGATGTCGTGCATTGTCGTGGAACGTCACCTCCGCTGCAAAGGGGATACGCGCCGGAAGGATATCAAAACGGCTGTAGACTTGTTTCTTCGCGGGGTAATGAAGTGACAAAGCTGACTCTGCGCGCCTGGTTGCTGCTAATCCTCCTGTTATCACTGGTAGCATTGTCGCCGGTTCTTGCCGCTGCTCTTACCATTGATCAGTCGGTTGCGCTGGCTCTCAAGAACAACGAGAGCTATCTCGTGGCTCGGGCGCAACTGGAAAAGGCGGATGCGGATGTCACGAACGCCGTTGCCGGTGCTCTGCCGAATATCGATTTCAGCGGCACATACTCTCGCAATCATGAAGTGTCAACGGTTGTGTTCGGCGGAGAGAGTTTCAGACTGGGTACGTTGAACAATATCAATCTTGGCCTTACCCTCACCCAGCCGATCTACCAGGGTGGCAAATTGTTTTCCGCTATTAGGATCGCGAGTCTGTATCGTAAGTATATCAGCGAGATGGTGCGGGAAAGTGAAGGGGAGATCATTTTCGGAGTACGACAGGCGTTTTTGGCAGCCATCCTGGCGCAGAATGTAGTTGGCGTCTATCGTGATGCCGTTGCCACCGCCGAGTTGAACCGCGACATGGTTGGCAAAATGTACAACCAGGGCGTGGTTTCTGAGTATGAAGCCCTGCGGGCGGAGGTGGAACTGGCCAATCTGAAGCCGCAACTGATCCAGGCGGAAAATCGAGCCGCCATCGCCCTGGATTATCTCAAGAACCTGATCGGTTTGCCCCTTGATGAACCGGTTGAGTTGGTCTATCAGCTCGATTCATGTTCTCTCAGCCACACTTTTCGGCTTGATTATCTTAAGAAGGTCGCTGCCGATAACAGACCCGCCATCAGGGAGAGAGAATACTACCAGGAGATGCTCCAGAAAGCAATTGGCGTGGCCCGGGCGGGCTACCGTCCCAATATCGAGCTCCGCTCCAGCATGACCTGGACCTACCAGGCCGATGAATTCGATGTTGGGTTCAACGACTTCAACCGAAGCTGGACAACCAGCCTCAATGTCAGTATGCCTCTTTTTGACGGCTTTGCCACCTCGGCGGCGGTAAAAAAGGCGCGCCTTGATTACCACTCCAGCCGTTTGCTTGCCGAGCAGACCCGAGACCAGGTAGCGCTGGAGGTGAAGGAAGCACATCTCACGTATCTGGAAATCGCCGACCGCCTCGAGGCACAAGCCAAGACAGTGGCACAGGCCCAGGAGGGCCTGCGCATCGCGCGACTCCGCTACCAGAGCGGTGTCGGCACCCAGTTAGAGGTGCTGTCGGCGGAAGCGGCGCTCACTATGGCCAGAACCAACTACATTCAGGCAACTCATGATGCGGCGCTGGCGGTTTACCGTCTGCAACGTGTAACCGGTGCAGATAATATTGAGGAACTCAAGGAGCCATAAATGAAACTGAAAGCAGCCATACTCCTGGCGGCGGCGCTACTTGTATCATCCTGCGGTGGGGACGCGGGCAACGGTGAAGGGACGGTTTTGCCGACCATTCCAGTCGAGACCGAAATTGCCGCCACCGGCAGCATTGAGGTTACCCGCGATTTTACTGGCGGTCTGATCGGTCTCGAACAGGCGGATATTCATATTCGTCTGGCGGAAGCGGTCGTCTCAGTGCCGGTGGTTGAAGGTAATCATGTCAAAAAGGATCAGGTAATAATCGAACTGGACAAAACCGGCGCCAGTTCTCGGTACTACCAGGCTAATGCCGCCTACGAAAACGCCCGGAAGAACTACGAGAAGATGAAACATCTCTTTGCCGAGGGAGCGATCAGCGAATCGGCCCACGATCAAGCCGAGGCGCTGTTCAAGGTGGCGAGGGCCGACTATTTATCCGCCCGGGAACTTGTATCCATTACCTCGCCGATTGCCGGCAAGCTGGTTTATCTCGGCGTCAAGGAGGGTGACGTCCCCCATGTCGGCCAGCTGGCGGCGAGAGTTGCCCGTACCGACAG
>JAGLUH010000074.1 GCA_023134875.1 Candidatus Zixiibacteriota bacterium | reverse complement strand
GTTGCAGGCGGGCACTTTCGCTCGGGTTCGCTTTGTGATTGACCGCTGTGAAAATGTCATCCGCGTGCCGCAATCGGCCCTGATCTCCATTGAAGGAATCTACACGCTCTACGTGATTGAGCGGGACACCGCCTATACTCGTAATGTGACACTGGGAGTGAGCAACGGTGTTACCGCTGAGATAGTCTCCGGTCTGGCGCCGGACGAAGAGTATGTTGTGCTCGGTCAGGCCTTTCTCGATAATGCCTACCCGATAGTAAGATCACAGGACAAGGCTGATGATTCTATCTAAGATTGCCATCCGCAGGCCGGTATTCGCGCTCATGGTGATCCTGGGGCTCCTGACACTGGGCGGTTTTGGGTTTAAGCAACTGAGTGTGGAACTCTTCCCTGACGTTGAATTCCCGGTTGTTGTCATCACCGCCACTTATCCGGGTGCCTCGCCGGAAACGATGGAAACCGAGGTAATCATCGAAATCGAAGATGCCGTCAACCCGATTTCCGGCGTACGCCATATCGAGTCGACCTGCCTGGAAGGGTACGCCTTTTCGGTTGTCTGGTTTGAATTAGAGGTGGATGATGACATCGCCGCGCAGGAGGTGCGCGAAAAGCTGGCGATTGTCAAGGCTGAGTTGCCTGATGATGTCAAAGACGTAATTGTTCAAAAGTGGGACCCGCAAACCATACCCGTGTTGTCGCTGGTGATCGCGGGAGATTATTCGCCGCGCCAGTTGACTTATTTCGCTAAGGAGATCGTCAAGAAGCGGATTGAATCGATCGCCGGCGTCGGTAATGTCGAACTGATCGGTGGTGAGGAACGCGAAATCCTGGTCGAATTGCGTCTTGACAATCTGGAAGCGGTCAATCTCTCTCTCTCCGAGGTGGAGAGAGCGGTAGCTTCCGCCAATCTGGAAATACCGGGCGGTATTGTCAAGCAGGGTGGTCGCGATTACACCATCCGTACCCTGGGTCGGCTTACCAGTGTTGCGCAGATCGAAAACCTGGTTATCAAGACTATCAAGGGCAGGTTTATCCGGCTGAAGGATATCGCTACCATCAAGGACACCACCGCCGAACTGCGATCGTTATCTCGTCTTAATGGTGAACGAGCCGTCGGTCTCAATGTCATCAAGACCTCCGGCGGCAATGTCGTCAAGGTGGCCGATGCCATCAGAGCGGAACTGGCCGAAATCAAGCAGTTGTTGCCGAAAGATGTCGAGATCGTCATCCCGATGGATAACTCCCAGTTTACCCGGGACGCTGTCGATGATGTAGTCGTCAACATGATCTATGGCTCAATACTGGCGACATTGGTGATCTTCCTGTTCCTGGCTGATATTCGCCCCACTATTATTTCCGGATTGGCGATCCCGATCGCTATCATCAGCACCTTTGCATTCATGAACTGGTTCGGTTTCAGCTTGAATTTCATGACCCTGCTGGGCTTATCGCTGGCTGTGGGGTTGCTGATTGATGACGCCATTGTGGTGATCGAGAATATCTACCGGCATTTTTCCTATGGCAAGGAAGGGGGGCGGGCGGCTGATGACGCCACTTCAGAAATCAGTCTGGCGGTACTGGCCGCCACCTTGAGCATTGTCGTGGTTTTCGTTCCGGTTGCCTATATGAAAGGCATTGTCGGTCGTTTCTTCTTCGCTTTCGGTATCACGGTGGCGATCAGTGTCCTGGTGTCGCTGTTTGTCGCCTTCTGGCTGACGCCGATGCTTTCCTCTCGCTGGCTCAAGGGTGAGACAAAAGTACACAAGAAAGGAACCAGGAACCCGATCTTTGTGGTCACCAACACCTGGAATCGTTTCTTCGGTTCCCTCGGGGGCGTCCTCAAGGTCGTGCTTTCCTGGGCGCTGGGGCATCGTCTGCTGGTTGTCCTGTTCTCGATTGCCGTATTCGCGCTCAGCCTGATGATCATACCACTAATTGGCACCGAGTTCGTCCCGGAGTACGATGCCAGTCAATACTTCGTCAGCTTCAAGGCCGCCCCGGGAAGCAGCCTGGAGGCGACGTCCGCACTGGTAGAGGATGTTGAGGAGATCATCGACACCTATCCTGAGGTAACGCAGATTTACACCACCATCGGCAGTGGTTCCAATCCGGTCAACAAGGGTATCATTACCGTCAAGCTGCACGATTTGGAGCATCGGCAGCGGTCGGTTGGTGAGCTGATGGGTGATCTGCGTCGACGCCTGGCCGGCTATGCCGGTCTGCAATTCTCGATTGCCCGCGAGCCTGGTCATGGCGGCAGCAACGCCCCGGTTGAGATTTCGATCTCCGGCGACCGGCAGGAGAAGCTGATTGCCTTGATGCGAGCGGTTGAAGATTCGGTGCGGGTAACGGCGGGAGCGGTGGAAGTGGATAACTCCCTGGGAGAGGGCAAGCCGGAATTGCAGCTTATCCTTGATCGCGACAAGATCGCTGATCTCGGTCTCAATGTCTCGGAACTGGCGCTGACCGTGCGCAAGCTGATAAATGGCACCGTCGCCATGCGCTTTCAGGAGGGAGACAGGGAATGTGATGTTCGTCTGCGTCTGAGGGAGTCCGACCGTGACGACATCTCCGATCTGTCGCGCATCCTGATCCCCTCGGATAAGGATATTGTCGGCAGGGATGACTACCAGGTACCCTTGAGCTGGGTGACCGATTTCCAGCCCGCCAGCGCCGTCTCGGAGATAAACCGCTACGACCGGCAGAAGACAATCAAGGTTACGGCCAACAACTCCGGTCGTTTTGCCGGTGATGTGCGCGCCGACGCTTTTGCCCGGGCCAGTCAGATACCGACGCCGCCCGGCTACCGCATCTATGTATCCGGCGAAGGGGAGATGCAGCAGAGATCATTCCAATTCATTCTTGAAGCGCTGATAATGTCGATTATCTTCATTTACTTAGTGCTTGCCTCCCAGTTTGAGAGTTTCAAAGACCCCTTCACGATCATGTTATCATTACCGATGGCGTTGATCGGCGCTCTGGGGGGGCTGCTTGTCTTTGGTTCCTCCCTTTCAATCATGTCGCTGATCGGTATCGTCATGCTGATGGGGCTGGTGACCAAGAACGCCATATTGCTGATTGATTTCGCCAAGCAGGAAATGAAACGGGGCACACCGGTCAAGGAAGCATTGATAAAGGCGGGACTGATCAGACTGCGACCGATCCTGATGACCAGTTTGTCGCTCATTTTCGGTCTGATGCCACTGGCCTTCGCGCTGGGGCCGGGCGCGGAACTGCGTGCCGGCATCGCCCGCGCCGTGATCGGCGGCATGACATCATCGACGATCCTTACTCTGGTGATTGTGCCGGTGGTGTTCAGCTTGATGGATGATATGTTTAATCGGCTTCGCAGGATTTTCGGCAGAAGTAAACAAGCGCTGCGGCATACCCGATAGAGGTTGCCCCTTGTGTTAGCGCAACGAAAAGGCAGCTTCGTAGGTTGAAAGTCTTGTACTTTCGACATTCACGCGAAGCGTGAAGAAGGATTTCTGCGCCGCCAGGAACCGTTTCCTAGTGGACTCTAAACCGCAGCGGTTTTGACCTACCATTAGGTTCAGTTCGTAGGGGCACGCCGCAGGGCTTGCTGTATAAGCATATATGAGCAAAATTGTTGTTGACTCCAGCGTGGGTGACAGCCTACTATCGACCCTGACAGGAAAGGAAACAGATAATGAGAAGAATCGTACTATTCGGGTTGGTACTGTTCGTACTACTGACTGCACCTTTAACGGCTCAATTCCTCGGGCAGATGCACGCTCCGCGTGCCCTAGGACTGGGCAGCCTCAATCTGACGGCCGCTGTGGGAGCCTACGAGGACGCTTTTACGCTTATCGGGCGGGCGCGTTACGGCGTCACTTCGCAGATGGACCTTACCTGCAGTTTTGGGATTGTCGATTTCGAGCGCACAGACGATCTTGATCTGGTGTTGGGCGGCGATCTGCAATACCAGTTAACACATTACGATCTGGGGCGGCCTCTTGACATGGCGGTGGGGGGTTTCATCAAGTACTACTCCAATTATCGACCGGGCAACTATGATCGCTCCGATTACGCTGTCGGCATGAACTTCATCACCGGCCGGCCGATTGATTTTCCTTCCGGTTTTTGTGTGATACCCTATGGCGAGATGAATGTGCGGATCGACAGCCGGGAACAAAACGGCACGACCGATTCCGATTTCAACATCGGTTTCAATCTCGGCGTGGAGATACCTCTCTCCGGCTATGTTGATTTTGTGAGCGAGGTTCAGCTCGACGACCAATTTGGCATTATCGTGGCCGTTAATTTCCTCATGTGGTAACAGAGTACGGTGACTCTTCTCCAGGCAATAGTGCTGGGGTTTGTCCAGGGGGCCAGCGAGTTCTTACCGATATCCTCGTCGGGACATCTGGTCATCTTTCAAGCCCTGCTCGGCATTGAGGCCGAAAACATCTACCTTGAAGTCGCCCTTCATTTCGGCACCCTGCTGGCGGTAGTGGTTTATTTCCGGCGTGACCTGGTGTACCTGATAGGCGGTACAGTCAGGTATCTGCTGACACAGAATGGCAGGATGTATGCCGAACAGTTTCGCATGTTCCTCTGTCTGCTGGTGGGAACCATTCCGGTAGCAATTGGCGGCTCGCTATTGAAAGATGATTTAGAGGCAACGTTTGAGTCCACGGCGATAACTGGCGGCATGTTACTGATGACTGCGGTGCTGTTATTATTGACGCGAATGGTAAGCATGAAAGAGAAATCAGTCAACTACCCGCGGGCCCTAGCGATCGGTGTGGCGCAATTGGTGGCGATTCTTCCCGGCATCTCCCGATCAGGTTCGACAATCGCTACCGGAATGTTCCTGGGTGTCAACCCGACACGGGCGGCGCGATTCTCCTTCCTGCTCTCGATTCCCGCCGTGAGCGCCGCCTTTATTCTCAAGCTGTTGGATCTGGCTGCCGAGCCGGTAGTAACCACTGACCTGGTGAATTATGGTGTTGGTGCGCTGGTAGCGTTCCTGGTCGGTCTGGCGGCAATTCACTATCTCCTGAAACTGATCGCTACAAATCGATTCTGGCTATTTGGCTTCTGGTGTCTGGCGGCAGGCGTTCTTACCCTTACTTACTTTTGATATTGTGAGACGGATACTCATCGTCAGATTCAGTTCGCTGGGCGATATCATCCTCACCGAACCGGTGATCAGAGCGCTCCGACTTAAGTATCCCCAGGCAGCCATATCATATTTAACCAAGAGCAAATTCCTGTCGGTGCTGGAACTTATGGCTGGCATTGATCAGACCTTCGGACTGACCGATGACAGCGAGATGAGCGAACTGATCGACAGGCTCAGGCGTGAGGAGTACGACTTGTTGATCGATCTGCACTACAATATCAGAAGTCAGCGCGTGCGGTCGAAACTCAAGGCTGCGATCTGGTCAGCAAAAAAGGAATGGTGGCGTCGCTTTTGTGCGGTAAAACTCAAGCGAATTGCGGCCAAACCCTCTCATGCGGTTGAACGGTATCTGGCAGCGGTGCCGGGTCTGACGGCTGTACCATCTTCACCGTCGCTGACTCTGCCTCAAGAATACCAGGACTGGTGGCGGCGGGAGCGATCAAGTCGCCGGATACCCGGAGACTACTATATCATCGGCGCCGGCGCGGCGCATGATACCAAGATGGCACCACGGCAATTATGGCGGGATTTGCGTAACGCTGTTGCTGCTGAGTGGCAGCTCTCTCCTTTGCTTATCGGTGCCCCGAATGAGCGCGAGACACTACTGACGCTGGCGGACGACCTTGATATGTCTGACCACCATATCGTTACCGAGGATCATATCTGCCATGCCGCGGCGGCGATTGCTGGAGCTCGATTTGTGCTCTCCAATGATTCCGGCCTGGCTCACCTGGCCGCCGGATTAGGACTGCCGACAATGGTGCTCTTCGGCCCGACGCATCCGGTGCTTGGCTTTGCGCCGCTCGGTACTAACGCCGATCACTATACAGTCAACGAGTATTGCTCGCCCTGCAGCCGGCATGGCAAACGGAAATGTTATCGAAGTGAACGTTATTGTTTCACCAGGATGGACGCGGCAGCGATTCTGAGCAAGCTGAAAAGACTGATTGGTCATTGACATTGACGCCGGTGGGGGATATTCTCAAGCTATGACTGAAAAGGCGATATTCTTTGACCGTGACGGCACGATCATGGTGGAAAAGGGCTTTCTTGCCGATCCCGCCGGTGTGGTGTTGATTGAAGGCGCTGTCGAGGCCTTGAAACTAGCAACATCACTGGGATACAGGTTGTTTGTGGTTTCAAATCAATCGGGCGTGGCGCGTGGTCTGATGACTGAGGCTGACGTCAAAGCTGTCAATAATCGGCTGATCGAGTTGCTGCAAACGGAGGGTGTTATCCTCGACGGGCTTTACTATTGCCCTCACCATCCTGATTATACCGGTCCCTGTGATTGCCGCAAGCCGAAGCGGGGAATGGTGGACCGCGCGCTGGCGCAGCATGAGATCAGCCTGGCCGACTCGTATGTCATTGGCGATTGCCGGTCGGATATGAAACTGGCCTTTAATATCGGCGCCGGCAGCGTCATGGTCAAAACCGGCTATGGTGCCGAGGTATGTGACCAGTTTGGTGAGGACCGCTGTCCCGATCATGTCGCTGATGATATTCTGGCAGCGGTGGAATGGATTGCGCAAAATGAGTGATCGTAAACCTGCCCGCTATTTCCGACCGACGGCTTCAGGCAAGATTGAATGTCTGCTCTGCCCGACCGCCTGCAAGCTGGCGGAGGGCAAGACCGGTATCTGCTTCGGTCGCCGCAATATCGGCGGCACGCTCTATGCCGTCAACTATGGCCAGACGGTCTCGGTAGCGGTCGATCCGATTGAAAAAAAACCGCTCTATCATTTCTATCCAAGTTCAGCGATTCTTTCCACCGGTCCCAACGGCTGCAATCTGCGCTGCCAGAACTGTCAAAACTGGAACATCTCGCAGGAGCAGCAGCCGACCCGCTTCATACCGCCCAAAGCGCTGATTCAGATGGCGCTTGATGCCGGATCGATCGGCATTGCCTACACCTATACCGAGCCGTTGATCTGGTGGGAGTATATCTACGACACCGCTACCCTGTCTCGGGAGCACGGCTTGAAAACGGTGCTGGTAAGTAACGGCCAGATCAACGAAGAACCATGGCGCGAGCTGGTCGGTTTGGTGGATGCGATCAACATCGATGTCAAGTCGATGAACGCCGATTTTTATCGCACCATCTGTAAGGGTTCCCTGGAGCACACTCTGCGAACCGCCGAAATCGCCGCTGAGAACAATGTTGCAATGGAGATTACCAACCTGGTAATCACTAATCGCAATGACAGCGACGCCGACTTTCAGCGCTTAGTTGATTGGATCGCTGCGATTGACAGCAGGATTCCGCTCCATTTTTCCCGTTACTTCCCACACCACCAGATGCATGAACCGGCGACGCCGACAGAGACACTTAAGCGCGCTTATGAGATTGCCAAGCGGAAACTGAGCTATGTCTATTTGGGTAACATCGATATCGAGGGCACCAGCGACACACACTGTCCTGAATGCGATCATCTGTTGGTAAAGCGCAGTCACTACCGCACAGTAGTTGACGGCATTGCTGACGGCAAATGCACTAATTGCGGTCGGGAGGTTAATATTCGCCTGTGAAACCCAAAATCGTCAACATCAAGGAGTGTGAAAGCTATATCACCAGGGATGGCTCTTTAATCAGAGAGATTCTCGCGCCCCGTAACTCTTCACTCGAAGGGCTGTCGCTGGCTGAAGCGACGGTGTCGGTTGGTGGCACAACAATCGAACACTACCACGAAGGGACAGAGGAAATCTATTACATTCTCTCAGGTCAGGGGGAAATCGTGATCGAGGGCCAGGGCGCGTCGGTACGCGCCGGTGATGGTATCGTCATACCAGCCGGCGCCATGCACAAAATCCAAAATCGTGGTGACGACGATCTGGTTTTCCTTTGCATTTGCGCACCCCCCTATGAGCATGAGAAAACGGTAATTACCGAATCGAAGCGGCTATAGTAGACAAGTTGCCTACTTGTTCTTCCCTGTCTTGAAGAGTTCTGTGCAGCAATCAAAGGAGGCGAGGAAACTGCTCATGCTTTCGGGGAGTTGCTTTTCATCGAGAGAGTAGATCACCTGCTGGCCTTCCCGTTTGGCCGCCACCAGACCGGCTTGTTTTAGAAGCGCCAGGTGCCGCGAAATAGTCGGTTGCGAGAGATTGAAGAAGTCAACGATCTCACTCACCGAGCGCGACCTGGTATTAAGCATCAACATGATCTTAACCCTGGTTTCATCGCCCAGCGCCTTGAATATCTCCGCGTACCTGCCTGCTTCCAGTTTCTGCATATCCTCACCGCCTTTCTATACCAGCCTGATTGGCTGGCGCATGATCGTGCAAATAGTGGCCACTGTCAAGGGAAAGATGGGGAGTATGTACCTGCCAAATGGCCGGAAACGCTTGACAGTCCTAATACCCGTTGGTAGACTGTGTGAACGGAGCATCGACAGTCGATGCTTACCGGAAAGACGCGGAGCGATTGCTTATCGTTACATAGAAAGGCCTGGGAAAATCATGCCGAACTTATCTGTCAGAGGCAGCGGGATGCCTGAGTCGCCGATCAGGAAACTGGTTCCCTTTGCGGAAGCCGCCAAGAAAAAAGGGCGCATTATCTATCACTTGAATATCGGCCAGCCTGATATCGAGACGCCGGAATCCGCTCTCGCCGGTGTCAGGAACAATGACCTGAAAGTGATAGCCTACAGCCATTCCGCCGGTATCGAATCGTACCGCCGCAAATTGGCCGGCTACTACCGCAGCTTTGATATCAATGTCGACTTCACCGATATACTTATCACCACGGGCGGTTCCGAGGCGATTGTCTTCGCTTTCTTAAGTTGCCTTGATACGGGTGATGAAGTAATCATTCCCGAACCATTCTACGCCAACTACAATGGTTTTGCCGTCACTGCCGGTGTGACGATTAGACCGATTACGTCCAGAATAGAGGACGGTTTTGCGCTCCCCCCCATTTCTGATTTCGAGAAGCTGATCACGCCGCGCACCATGGCGATTCTAATCAACAACCCCAATAACCCGACCGGTTACCTCTACTCACTAGCAGAGCTGCAAGCCCTGCGCGATATAGTCCGAAAGCATGACCTTTATCTCTTCGCTGACGAGGTCTACAAAGAGTTCTGTTACGAGGGCAATGAATTCGTCTCCGCCATGCACCTGGAAGGGGTTGAAAACAACGTGGTCGTCATGGATTCGATCTCGAAACGTTACAGCGCCTGCGGCATGAGGATCGGCGCGCTGGTCTCGAAAAATAAAGAAGTCATCAGCACCGCCTTAAAGTTTGCCCAGGCGCGCCTTAGTCCGCCTACTTATGGTCAGATTGCCGGTGAGGCGGCGATCGACACACCTGATTCCTATTTCGAGGATGTCAGAGCTGAGTATGTGCGGCGGCGCGATATCGTTGTGCAATCGTTGAATAATATGGCCGGTGTGGTATGTCCCAGGCCGCAGGGCGCTTTCTATGTTGCCACGCGGCTGCCGATAGATGATGCCGACCGGTTCTGCCAATGGCTGCTGGAGGATTTCGAGTACAATAACGAAACTGTCATGCTGGCGCCAATGGCGGGATTCTATTCGACACCGGGATTGGGGAAAAACGAGGTCAGGATCGGTTATGTACTCAATGTCGACGCCCTGAAGAAGGCGATGAAATGCCTTGCCGAGGCGCTGGCGATCTATCCCGGTCGAACTAACTGAACTAACTTGAGTAACTTCACAGGTCGAAACCCTTTGGGTTTCGACTCTCTCTTCTTGAGATGCTCTGAAAATTTTTGTTGCCGCCGCGGCCTCAGCCCTGCTTTCTTCCTGACATGCCCAGAGAAGTTTATGCCGGAATCGACCTTGGGGGAACGGCGATTAAATATGGCCTGGTCGCCGGTGATGGCAGGCTGCTTGCCACTGCGATCTGCACGACACCGGTGGGACGTGCCGCCATCTTACGGCAATTGGTTGCGATCATCCACGACCTTCAGCAGACTGCAAATGAAAAACATCTTACCCTGGCGGCGGTCGGTATCGGCAGCGCCGGTATTGTCGATCCTAATCGGGGCCAGATTATCGGTCGCTGCCCCAATATCGCCGGTTGGCAGGGAACTGAAGTCAAGCGAGAAATTGAGAGTGCCACCGGACTGCCTGTCCGGGTGGATAATGACGCCAACGCTATGGCGCTCGCCGAACACCGATATGGTGCGGGCAAGGGCTTCAGTTCCGGAATCTATATCACTGTCGGTACCGGCATCGGTTCGGGAATAATCCTTGACGGTAGATTGTGGCGGGGAGCTCACTTTGCCGGAGCCGAATTCGGTCATACGATCATCGTCAAAGGCGGTCGACGGTGCCCCTGCGGTAAACAGGGCTGCCTGGAGATGTATGCCGCCACCGGCGCCCTGAGACGATACTACGGCAAACGGCTGCCGCCAGAGGAGGGCGCCCGACCTGTCTTCCAGCTTGCTCGGACAGGCGACCAAGCTGCTCAGGCGGCGATCTTGAAAGCGGCTGATTACCTGGCTGCCGGTATCGGTTCCGTGCTCGAACTGATTAATCCGGAATGTGTCGTTATCGGTGGGGGCGTCACCGTCGGAAGGGGATATCTGAAAAGTGTCCGCGCCACCTTACCGCGCTACTCTTCCCGGGCGGCGTTGCACGGGGTGAAAGTGAAACGCGCTAAGCTGGGCAACAATGCCGGCCTGATTGGAGCAGCGCTCCTATGCCAGGGCGATAATATATCGGCATAATGGCATATCGACATAACTACATACATCTACTGCCAACACCATTGACTGCGGTTGCTTTGCTGGTGACCGTGAAGTGATGCTGCGCGGGCTCCCGCATAAAAAAAGCCTTGCATCTCACTCGGCGAATCGATTATATTCGCCAAAACGAAATACCTGATTATTGGAGGATTACTCAATGTTTAGACTGTTCCTGACCATTCTGATTACGGTAATGCTTATACCGGCCTGCCTGCCGGCGTTGGAAGGGGAGGGTGCCGAGGTGGAAGTGACGCTGTCCGACACGGCGGCGGCGGATACCGCCCAGACTGAGGAAGCGCCGGTTGATACTATCCCGATCGTGCGCAGGGCTTTCCGTGGCGATTCCGATCAGCACCGCAATTTCGCAACTCTGGAATCGCGGGCCCCGCTGCAGACTACGTTGCTGCTGACTTCTGCGATAAACGGTTACGTGCTGGTGCGTGCCGATTCAGTCGCCGACAGCCTGGTGCTTAAACTTGATATTGATCTTACCCAGCTTACCACCGGTTACCCAGAGCGGGACAGCTTGGTCTTTTCGCACGATTTTCTTGATTTTGACACCGCTACCGTAGCGACCTTAAACTTGGTACGGGTTACCAAGGCGGAGGAAAAGGAGCTGGTAAACGAGCAGACCGGCAAATATGTCGGCGTCGCCGAGCTCTGGCTGGGCGGTGTGATTGATACCGTGTCAGTAACTTTTGAGATGACCTATCTCGAGGGGAACAAGGTCACGGAAACCAGACTGCCGGGACATTTGTTGCATTTGACCGTCAACTCCTTTTTCCGGCTCTCAGATTTCGGCGTCAAGATTCCGAAAGCGGCGCTCCTCAAACTAGATGACAGGATCGCCCTGCGGGTGGATATCTTCACCGCCTTCGTGGAAGAGATCGTACAGGAGCCGTAATAACATATAGACTTATACGTATATAAGTAAGCTCCGCCGCCAGGCGGAGCTTTTTCTATGCCTGACAATGAGATATAAGCAGTCAAATCTCCGTTGAAACTACCAGTTGAAACTGAGGGAAATTGCTGGCGATATACTATTTGACTAATAGCCATATCCGTATATAGCAATACATAAACCAGGGGCAGACGCGGACGTCTGCCGCCCACGAACCCCGTTGGCGTACGCGGAGAGGCTGTCCGATAAGTGGTTGGGAATGGGGTTTGTAGGTCGGTGTTCCGAGTCCTGAGCATTAGCGAGGGACGAGAAACCCGACACCAGCCCGCCTCGGCGGGTCGGGTTTCGCGCTCCGTCCGGCGGCTGCCGGACTTCACTGGGAACCCGACCTA
>JAGLUH010000073.1 GCA_023134875.1 Candidatus Zixiibacteriota bacterium | reverse complement strand
CAGCCTCCGGACGTCTGCCGCCCACAACTATTCGTTTGAAATCACGCCCTGGCGGGGAGAAATCTGCCTGGAGGAAAAAACTGCAAAGAAACATTGGTTTTTTTGAAAAAAACGCTTGACAAGTGTCGGCGAATCGATAGCTTGTAAGCGTCTAGGGTTACTTGTCATACAACAGGTTTCCGAAAGTTTTTCTTTATCTTCAAGAACCAAGTCCTGACATTCTTTAAGTCAGAACTCCCTAAAGAAAATATATCCCGCTTATTTCTGTTCGTTTTTCGCACGTTGTTTCACTGATCGAGGTGATCAGTGGAATTGTTTTCTGTTGAGTTGTTTTGGACATCCGATCTCAGAAAAAGATTGATCGGCAGAACGATGGGTCAAAACTTCTTGACTTAGTTTTTGGAACTTATGAGGAGCATAAGGAGCAACGTAATGAGGCAAAAAAATCTTACGTTTTTCGCTTTGCTGATCTCTGCAATGCTTCTGTTTCCGATTAGCTCATTATTTGCGCACGTTACGGTGGGGTTTGTCTCCGCTGATTTTCCGTATAATACTCCCAACCAGGTTATCACCGTGAATGTCAACGCCAGCGTCGACATTCAGGCTTTCGACCTGATTGCCCTGGTGACAGAAGGAGCTACGCAAGCCTTTGGTACAGTAACAAGCATCACTCTCGATCCGGCCTTTACTTTTCCGGGCAGTGATATCACTCGTGTTGGCGGCGCTCCGGATGACATGATTCGCATGTGGGCATTCGATCCGGCTAACACGATGCAGATGCCGGCTGGCGACTACACGTTCCAGATTGAAGTGACCACCAACTGCGATACCGGTCTGTTTACGGTCGACTGCACGAATGGCTGGGTTGTTGATCCCAATATTCCGGTCATAGCCGATACCAAGTTCTCCCTGCCGGGAGGTACTGCGGACACTTACGCCTGCACCGGTGAAACTTACCGGGTCTTCAATACGGCGCCGGTGATCACCAACTGTCCGGCAGGTCAGATATTCAACGCCTGTGCCGTGATCATGTATCCTTTCGCCGCGTTTGATCCGGATAACTGGTGCGTTACTGATCTGGTGTGGTCAATCGTTGGTGGTTCCGCGGGTGGCAGCATCAATACCGTTACTGGTGATTACCTCTGGGATCCGGTCGAGCAGGCCAACATGTGTAAGATGTACGACCTGGTGGTGCGGGTTACTGACGAGTGGGGTACCTATCACGAGTGCACCTGGTATATCACGCTCGAGACCGCCCCGCCAATCTTCACCGACTGCCCGACTCCCGGTTCTGAGTTGTTTATCTACTGGGGTTGGACTGCTGATGGCCAGGTTATCGCCACCGATCCTGATGCCTGCCCGTTGCCACTAGTCTATGCCGTGGTCACTCCGCCGGCTGTTGGCACCTTCAATCTCAATACGAGTAACGGTGTCTGGGACTGGCCGACAGTGCATGGTGACGATACTTACCTTGGCGACTTCCCGGTGACGATCTCCGTATGGGATGGTTGTGAATACGCTTACTGTAACTTCGTGATTCGCGTCATGCCGACGTATGAGGTCCAGATTGAGAAGATTCACAAGCAGTTCCAGGGTCATTACGCTTATGTCGACATTCTCCTGAATCACTGGACCGAAGGTTTTGGCGGTTTTGACTTGCTCGTCGCCTATGACGCCAGCGCCCTGACCTTCATGTCAGCTGCTCCGGGAGACGTCCTGGTTGCCTGCGGATTTGAGTACTTCACCTACAGCACAGGCGCCCAGGGCAATTGTGGTGGTCCCTGTCCGTCCGGCTTCGTCCGGATAGTCACCATTGCTGACTACAACAATGGTCCTAACCATCCGCTCTGCTTTGGTGAGGGTTTGACCGGTAGTCTGGCCACGTTGAAGTTCCTGGTCACGAATGATCACACTTACGAGGGCCAGTTCGTGCCAATCAGCTTCTACTGGTTCGACTGCGGTGATAATACCTTCTCCTCCATCACGGGTGATACTCTGTTCCTGAGTGCGCACGTTTACGGGTACGACTTAGTCGGCGAACTCACCGGAATTCCCGGATGGGGCGGCTGGCAGGGTACCGGCATCGATTGTATGCTGGGTGACAAGGTCACTCCTGATACGGTGGTCAATTTCTACAACGGCGGCGTGGACATTGCCGACCACGACTCGATTGACGCCACAGGCGACCTGAACCTTGATGGTCTCGCGAATACCATCGCGGATGCGGTGCTGTACACGAACTA
Source organism: Candidatus Zixiibacteriota bacterium (assembly GCA_023134875.1). Taxonomy (GTDB): domain Bacteria; phylum Zixibacteria; class MSB-5A5; order CAIYYT01; family CAIYYT01; genus JAGLUH01. The sequence goes on along the minus strand of JAGLUH010000073.1, from coordinate 11,843 downwards.
CTTCCTGTACGGCATCAGCGTGTTCCATGTCGCCCTTGAGGGTCAGATCGCGGCTTCCGACGTCAACAACGACGGTCTGGTGCTCACGGTTGGTGACCTGGTCTATCTGATCAGAATCATCGTCGGTGACGATCTGCCGTACGCAAAACTGGCGCCATTCGCGTCAACTGCTGACATCAAGGTTGTGAATGGCACAGTCTCCACCTCCAGTTCTGAGGATATCGGTGGGTTGTACCTGACCTTTGAGGTCAACGGCGCCTACACGCTGAACAGCCACACCGATATGGAGGTCCTCTACAACGAGCGTGACGGTGTGTTGCACGTACTGGTTTACTCCGGTACTGTCAACCTGACCAACGCGCTTCCGGCGGGCCTCAACGAGGTGGTGACGGTGACGGGTGCTGATCTGGCTACAGTGCAGGTTTCCGATTATTACGGCAACCTGATGGAGACTCATGTCGAGAAGACTGCCCTTCCCGACAACTTCATGCTGAGTCAGAACGTGCCCAACCCGTTCAACCCGACTACCAAGATCGGGATAGACTTACCGGTCGTTACCGACTGGACGCTTGACATTTACAACGTAAATGGTCAGCTGATTAAGAGCTATAACGGAACAAACGCAGGCCACGTAGAGGTTACTTGGGATGCGTCAAATGTGGCCAGCGGTGTCTACTTCTACAGGTTGACTGCCGCCGGTCTCTTTACGGATACCAAGAAGATGGTTCTGATGAAGTAATTTCTGCTTCACAGATACATCACTCCAGGGAGTGGGTCTTTCAAGACCCACTCTCTTTTTTTTGAAAGGTCTTGGAGCAGGCAGAGGTTCAAGCGTGCTGCGTTTGCCTGTTGCTCCCACGGCACAATCATGCTATAATTGCCGCAAGCGGAATCTATCGCTGATCTATCCGCCCGTTGACAGGTTAAAGGAACAGATGGCAAAAAAGAAGCGCAAACCGCCGAGAAACAAAAAGGTCGCGGCTTCAGATCGACTTATGAGCCTCTGGCAATCAATCAGGTTTCCTCTGCTCCTGATTGTCCTGGCATTCGTACCGCGCCTGCTGGTATGCTGGGAACTGAGCGACTCACCTCTTTTTAGCCATCCGGTTATCGACAGCAAGGTCTACCACCAAAGGGCGGTCGAGATCGCCGCCGGCGACATGCCACGGGCTCATCACTATCGCGGTATCGCCCTGCTGAGCTTGCGAAAGAATCGGGAGGCGGCCCAGGCCTTTCGCGCGGCGTTGCAGGCCGATCCCACGTTTACTCCCGCCAGGAACGAACTTCAGAAACTGGACATGTAGGAGGATGTGTCTACCAGCTGAACGAAGCCCGCAGACATCGGTTGGAGCCCTTGTAGTTCTGGCTATTGCCGCTTCACGCTTTGCGTGAATGTCAAAAGTACAGGACTCTTGACCTACAAGTTTCACAAGTCAAAGGGTCTGCTCACCTGACTATGCACTAATCGCGTTTTTCAGCACAGCTTACAGGGAGGCGGCCCCCCGCCAAAGATGTAGTTTATCAGGTAGACAACATCTGCAATGTTTACGAGGGTGTTACAATCAACGTCGCCGGCGTTGACCGGATCAGGCGCCGGGCCGCCGCCAAAGACGTAGCTAATAAGATAAACCGCATCGGCGACATTGGTCGCGCCGGAGCCATCAGCATCACCGGCCACGAAATTGCAGACGGTAAATGACCAAATGTCAGACCAGGTTTTGATATCACAGGCGGTGACGCCCTGCACTCGCCAGTAGTGGGTCTGCATATCGGTCAGACTGCCGACTATATAGCTGTTGCCCGCAACTACCAGGCTGACTTCAGGCAAGATGAAGGTGGAATCATCGTCGATTTGAAGCTGATACGAGGTAGCGGAATCGGCGATATCCCATGACAATTCAACCTGCGTCTCCACCTGAGCGGCATTTAGCGGCGCATCAAGGGTGGGCTTGCCGATTTTGGAGGGTATTTGACCGATCCAGGTGCGCCAGCCTCCTCCTGTCGGACCGGCATACTCATGATAGACCCAGACCAGGTTTTGATCGACCGGATCGGCGGCGATACCGCCATAATCGCCCCAGCGCGTTGGCGAGCTCCCGCTGCGATGACCGTCACCCTGTCGCAGGAGCTTGCTGGCAGGATCGTTCAGGAAATCCTCAATATAGTGGATGCCGATATATTCTTCTGTGGAAGAGCGGCTGAAACAGGTGTAAATACGATTTAGCGGGTCGGGATAGATCGCCGGAAAATAGTAGTAGATACCATCCGCGCCGAAAACAGCATCCAGTGTCGCCGTCGAGGTAAGAGTATCAACACCCAGCATTCGGATCGCGCTCACGGTGCCGGAACCCCAGTTGAATGCCTGCGAAAAAGATGTATAAACCATGCCGTTACGATAAACTACCTCCTGGGTCATCGGTCCCAACAAACTGATAGTCGGCGGCCCTCCTTGTTGTACTCCGTCGGGTGGCGAACTGTACGACGACACGCTTACCTGCGGCCTTAGTTGTACTACGGGCGAACCGAGGGGATCGGTTATCTTCCAGTAGGTAGTGTAATTGGCACCATACCAGATGTTGGAAAGTAAGAACTCGCCGTCGGCGTCGGAATAACTGACTGCCGGCTTGACCGTGAAAGCACTCGTCCAGTTGTGATACCGCAGGTTCCAGATATCGTGCCAGGTCAGCGCGCCACCGGCATAGAGAGAATCCTTGTCCAGTATTCTAACCTTGACATACTTATAGCCGCCCCCCAATTGCCACATATTGGCAGTGAGATAGATTGCTTGATCGTAGTCGAAACCGAGGCCGGGATAATCAGGCCAGGTGTTGGCGGGAACATCGCCGTTGACGGCGGCGTCCAGGTTGTAGTTGTACCAGTCACCCATTGCATCGGCGCTCTTTGATGCCGATACCAGAAAGGAGGATTTGGAAACATCATTAGTACAGAGAAAAAGGATAACAAAATGGCCGGCATTAGGGTCATAGACCACCTTGGGATCAAAAATAAAATATGACGGCGGTGGTGGTGATGTGTTCTGGAACCAGTAGTCAGCGGTGCTTTGCAGCAGTTTTTCGCCGGTATATTTATCGAAGATGGCGATAGAGCTATTTACCACCACGACGACATGATCAGGGCCGACTGCGGCATGAGGATCGGGCGGATTCCAACCGGTATTGGTTACTCCGGAGAAACTGCGGCAGGGTTCAAAGAGACTCCGCGCCGTTTCCGCAGCCGCTGAGCGGTCAAGAATGTGATGCGGGTTGTTGGGATCGTACTGTCCGACAACCAGCTTGGCCAGCTCTTCCGCCGCCGGCTCGTAGGGGTCCTTGTGATACTTGCGCTGCGGCTTGTGGGAAGAGATCGGATGCGGTACCGAGTTGATATACTTCGGCGACACGATTGTCGCTGTGGCGCTGACGGCACTGCGTGCGACCTGATATGTAGCCGGTTGCTCCTCGGCCTGAAGCGCCACTGCTGTAACCAGCAACGCCATGATGACGAAGTAAATAAGGTGAAGTTTGTTACTCGTCATTGTCAAACACCTTTCAAAGGAGTATTTATACTTTTTGGAACCTTCGGCGAAGTCGCAGGGAACATAAGCAACCATCACCTCAGGCGCTCATAACCCTGGCGCCAGCGGCTGTCGGTTTCACTGTCAGCCGACGTGTCAGCGCTTTTGTGCTACTGATCAAATATACTTGGAATGCTTTATTACACAAGGCCTTTCTAATCCTATCGCGCCATAGGTTGGAACCTCTGTGGTTTTGAACAGCATGAATGTCGAAGGCGCAAGGCTTTCGACCTACGGGCTATAATCCCCAGGCTGTCACGCTCCAAGAGATCATAACCTACAGCTGGATTCCCGTTTGCACGGGAATGACAGTTTATTATCTTTTCCCACCATAAAGGGCTTGTTGAAAAAGTCATTGCGAGGAGCGAAGGGCTTAAGACCTAAGCGACGTGGCAATCTCCAAGTTGTTTGTAGGCGGTATGTTGAGATCGCCACGTCCGGCAGCCGCCGGACTCGCGATGACACAAAGTACAGGTTTTTCAACAAGCCCTAAATGGTGGGGCACCGACAAACAATTAAGCCGCGCCTGTGGGTTGCAGACGCGGCTGTAACATCCATGACTGGTAATGCGTCGGCCTATTCCTTGCCGTTATCGCCTATCTTCATCGCGGCAAGATACTGATAATGCCTGAACCGGAAATCGATATCCTCCTGTGCCATCTTGAACAGCCGCTTGGCGCGTTCGGGATCACGTGATAGGAGCGCCCGGAAACGGTTTTCCATCTTGGCAAACTCCTCGAACTTGATCGACGGCGGCTTGCTGTCCAAGATCATCGGGTTCTTGCCTTCTTTGAGCAGGTTGGGATTGTAGCGGAACAGAATCCATTGGCCGCAATCCACCGCTGCCTTCTGCGCATCAAGACCGCGCTCCATGTCGATACCGTGAGCGATGCAATGGCTGTAGGCGATAATCAGCGAGGGGCCGTCATAGGCATCCGCTTCGGCAAATGCCTTCACAGTCTGGTTCTGGCTGGCGCCCATCGCCACGCGGGCGACATAGACATTACCGTAAGCGGTCATCAGCAGACCGAGGTCTTTCTTGGGAATCGGTTTGCCGCCCGCCGCGAACTGAGCAATAGCGCCTAACGGTGTCGATTTTGACATCTGGCCGCCTGTATTGGAGTAGACCTCGGTATCAAGCACTAAGGCATTGATGTTCCTGCCGGAGGCAAGCACATGATCAAGACCACCATAACCGATATCATAAGCCCAGCCATCGCCGCCGATCGCCCAGGCTGATTTCTTCACCAGGTAGTCGGCAATCTCCAGCAGATGTCTGGCCTCGGCTGAATCGATCTTCTTCAGATCGTTCTTCAGCTTGGTAACCTTGGTGCGTATCGCCTCGATTTCATCCGGTGTATTCTGCGGCGCTTCGGCGAATTCGCGCAACCGGTCGGGGAACAGCTTACCGACCAGTTCGAGCGCAAACTCGCCTAACTTGTCAATGCTCAGGCGCATCCCCATCCCGAATTCGGCGGCGTCCTCAAACAACGAATTCGACCAGGCCGGACCGCGACCATCTGAGCGCTGGCAGTAGGGTGTCGTCGGCAGGTTACCGCCATAGATCGAGGAGCAGCCGGTGGCGTTGCCGGCGATCATGCGGTCGCCGAACATCTGGGTCAGCAGCTTGACATAGGGGGTCTCACCGCAGCCGGCGCAGGCGCCGGAGAACTCAAACAGCGGTTTCATAAACTGACTGCCCTTGACGGTGGCCACGTTGAAACGGGAAGTATCCGGCTCCGGCAGGTTGAGGAAAAACTCGAAGTTTTCCGCTTCCTGTTTGCGCAACGGTATCTGCGGCGCCATGTTGATTGCCTTCTTATCGGTCTTGTTACCGTCGGCATCCTTGGCGAAAGCCGGGCAGGCGTGGACACACATGACGCAGCCGGTGCAATCCTCAGGCGCCACCTGTAGGCTGTATTTCAATCCTTCGTACGCCTTGGTGCGGGCATCCGCCGCCTTGAAAGTGGCGGGTGCGCCTTCCAGATACTTCGGATCATAGACCTTGGGGCGGATCGCCGCATGGGGACAGACGATGGCGCAGATATTGCACTGGATACAGACCTCGGCGTCCCAGACCGGAATATCGATGGCGATGTTGCGTTTCTCGTACTGCGTGGTGCCGGTCATGTAGGAACCATCTTCCGGGAAAGCGCTGACCGGCAGCGAGTCGCCCCGCCCTTCGATGATCCTGGCGGTAACATTCTGCACAAACTCAGGGGCATCTTCGGGCACCACCGGCGGACGTTTGCAGGTACTGGTGACCTTGTCGGGGTAATTAACCCGGGCGATACCCTCGAGGGCGGCGTCGACCGCGTCATAGTTCATCTGCACCACTTTGTCGCCCTTTATGCCGTAGGTCTTCTTGATGGCGTCCTTGATCGCCTCGATTGATTTCTCTTTCGGAAGAATCTCGGCAATGATAAAGAAGGCGGTCTGCATTATCATATTAATACGTGAACCGAGACCGAGTTTCTTGGCGATGGCGACAGCATCGATGATATAGAAACTGGCGTGCTTGTCAATCAAACCCTGTTGCACTTCGATGGGTAGCTTGTCCCAGACCTCGTCGACGGCATAGGGACTGGTCAACAGGAAGGTGCCGCCTTTAGTCAGCTTGTCAAGCATCTCGTATCTCTCCACGAAGGAGAAATTGTGGCAGGCGACGAAGTTGGCGCTGCCGATCAGATAGGGGCTGCGGATCGGGTTTTCGGCAAAGCGCACATGGGATACCGTCACCGCGCCTGCTTTCTTGGAGTCATAGACAAAGTAGCCCTGCGCGTAGCGATCGGTGTTCTCGCCCAGAATCTTGATTGAGTTCTTGTTGGCGCCAACGGTGCCATCCGCGCCGAGACCATAGAAGAGGCCACGGAAGGAACCCTCTGGTTCAATTTGAAAATCAGGATCGATATCGAGCGAGGTGTGAGTGACATCATCGACGATACCGGAGGTGAAATGGTTCTTGGGCGTCTCTTTCTTCAGATTGTCAAACACCGCCTTGGCGTCGGCGGGATAGAAGTCCTTGGAGCCGAGACCGTAGCGGCCGCCAACGATTTTGGGCATCTTCTTAAAGGGAGCAATACCAGCAGTGGTCATCTCCGCCAGTGCCGTCTGAACATCGATATAAAGCGGTTCGCCGATAGCGCCCGGCTCCTTGGTGCGGTCGAGGACGGCAATCCCCTTAACGCTGGCGGGAATCGCCTGCGCCAGCGCCTCCACGGAGAAGGGACGATAGACACGAACCTTTATCATGCCGACCGCTTCGCCATGATCGTTCAGATAGTCGACCGTCTCGTGCATCGTCTCGGCACTGGAGCCCATCATAATGACGATGCGCTCGGCGTCGGGAGCGCCGTAATAATCGAACAGGTGATAGTGCCTGCCGGTAAGCTCGGCAAACTGGTCCATCACCTGTTGCGCAATCGGCATCGTCGCGGTATAGAACCGGTTGATGGTTTCGCGACTTTGGAAGAAGACATCGGGGTTCTGTGAGGTGCCTTTAAGTACGGGTCGATCGGGGGTCAACGCCCGCCGGCGATGCGCCAGCACAAGCTCATCGGGCAGCATGGCACGCATAATATCAAACGATACTTCCTCCACCTTGGCGATTTCGTGCGAGGTGCGGAAACCGTCAAAGAAATGGATGAAAGGAATCCGCGACCGCAAGGCAATCGCCTGCGAGATCAGGGTATTGTCCATGACCTCTTGCACGGAACCGGAAGCCAGCAGGCCGTAACCGGTGGAGCGTACCGCCATGACATCGGAATGGTCGCCAAAGATCGATAAGGCATGGGTTGCCACCGCCCGCGCGGTAACGTGGAATACGGTTGGGGTAAGCTCACCGGCGATCTTGAACATGCTCGGAATCATAAGCAGCAGCCCCTGCGAAGCCGTAAAAGTCGTAGTCAGGGCGCCACTGGTAAGAGCACCGTGACAGGCTGCGGCAGCGCCTGCTTCCGACTGCATCTCGGTGACGTCTGGTATAGTCCCCCAGATATTTGTTTCCCCCCGGGCTGACTTGGCGTCAGCGATCTCACCCATTCCCGAGGAGGGTGTAATCGGATAGATGGCGATGATCTCATTGGTGGCGTGAGCGACATAAGCCACCGCCGAGTTGCCGTCTGTGGTAATCATTCGCTGCTTGTTATTTTTCGTATTTGCCATTACCTCTCACCTCAAGTGTTAGCCATTCATGGACTTGCCGTCATTGATGATTGCTCTATATTTTCGCCCCGGTTATTTTCTTCTGTGCCTGGTATTTACCTTTCTTGTCGGCATAGGAAATCCTGCAAGTAGTATCTGATTCCAGGAAGATCACCTGGGCGATTCCTTCGCCGGCATAAATCCTTACCGGCAGCGGGGACGTGTTGGCCAGGGAAATCGTGGCGAAACCTTCCCATTCCGGCTCAAACGGCGTAACATTAACCACGACGCCGCAGCGGGCGTACGTCGATTTGCCCAGGCAGATGGTCAAAATCGAACGGGGAATGCGGAAATACTCCAGACTGCGTCCCAGCAGGAACGAACCGGACGGAATCAGAATTGATCTGGCTTTGACCGTCTGGAAAGCATCCGGCGGCAACTTCTTGGGGTCGATGATCCCACCGGCAAGATCGGTGAAAAGCTGAAACTCATTTGCCAACCGCATATCATAGCCGTAGGAGGAGAGGCCGTAGGAAATCAGGTTTTTCCGTTTCCTGCCGGCAGCAAAGGGAGAAATCATCTTCTCTTTCCTGGCCATTGCGGCGATCCAGCGATCAGGCTTAACCGACATTATTACTCCAATTGTCGAGGTCCGCTGACAAACTCGGGACGACTGCCGAGCACAACATTGAGCACTCCCTAAGGTAATGCTAACTCTGCCAGTCGGTCAAATCCTTAATCGTGTGATTGGAAAAAACTGCCAACAGCTTCTCCTGCGCTTCCCGTAATACGCAGCAAAGGCTGGCAACGGCGGGACTTTGTCGACCGGAAGGTTCAGTAAGAGACTTGGAGAGCTGGTAGGGTCCCTGGATGCTCTCGACGACATCCTTGACTGTGATTTGTTCAGACGGTCGACCCAGAGTAAAACCGCCCTTGACACCACGGTGCGAGCGTACTAACCCGGAATGGGAGAGTGATTGAAATATCTTGGCCAGGAATTTCTCCGGCACCTTCTGATTTTCTGAGATTTCCGACAGTGGCGTGATCCGGCCCTTGGGCTGGCTGGCGAGATACATGATACCGTATATGCCGTACTCCTCAGCCTTGGTGAACTGCATCTCAATGTCCTTCCCTGCTAAATCGGTTAATCGATAACGATAGCAGCCGTTTTCTCGGTGATTGTGAATAATTTCACAATGTCATTCCCATCAGCCCGGCCTGTAATGTTTTTTCCAAGGGATGTCCCCTGCCAGACCGTAACAAACTTAAGAAGATAAGTTAGATATCGGCGCCTTTTTTGTCAACATTATTCGTTACTTTTTTCACAGCAAGGAAATGGACTGCAAATGGTCGCGGTGATACATCAATGCCTTTAGGCGCAGCATGCTACGCCCCTACGAATTGAATACAGTAGGTCGAGACCCCGACGGTTCCGACAAACGTTTTTCTCATTTCGCATGAATGTCAAAAGTGCAGGACTTTCGACCTACAAACCGCTCATCAAGTGGCCTACCCTCTTGACAGCTCGCCTACATATCAGGCAGGTTGAAACAGACCACTTTCGGTTCGGTCATCTCCTGTAGCGAGAATTTCAACCCTTCCCGGCCGAGACCGGAATACTTGACACCGCCAAAAGGCATCGAATCGAGCCGGTAGTCAGTGGAGTCATTTATCATCACACCGCCGCAGTCAAGTTCGTACGCCGCCTTGAAAGCAACATCAATGCTGCTGGTGAATATCGCCGCCAGCAGACCGTAGGGAAGCGAGTTGGCATCTTTGATGGCTTCGTCAAGATCATCAATGGGATAAAGATTTACGGTCGGGCCGAAAACCTCGTCACAATGGATTGTCGCACCTTTGGGGACATTTTCCAGAACCGTCGGTTCCATAAGAGCACCCTGCCGGCCGCCGCCGGTGAGAACGGCTGCGCCTTTCTTCTTGGCTTCGGCAATCCATTTCTCGACCCGTTTCGCCTCGATCTCGGTGATCATCGGCCCCATATCGGTATCTTCTTTCATCTTGTCGCCGATCTTGTACTTGTTGGTACGTGCCACAAACTTCGTTTTGAATTCATCGTAAATGTCTTTGTGCACTAGCAGACGCTGCACACCGATGCAGTTTTGACCGGCAGCCCAGAATGAACCGGATACACATGACTCAACCGCCAGTTCCAGGTCGGCATCTTTCCAGACGATGACCGGCGAATCGGAACCAAGTTCCATGCGGATCTTCTTGATACCGGCCATCCTGGCGATATGCTTGCCCGCCTCGACGCCCCCGGTAAACGAGATCATTCTGACGCGCTCATCCGCCACCAGGGCGTCGCCGATCACCGCGCCGTAGCCGGTAACCAGTTGAATCGCCAGCGGCGGCAGACCGGCTTCAAGCAATGCCTCTACCAGTTTAATGGCCGAGAGCGGCGTCACGGTGGCGGGTTTCAGAATAACTGAATTCCCTGCGGCGATGGCCGGACCCAACTTGTGGGCGACAAGATTCAAGGGATCATTAAAGGGTGTTATCGCCAGCACCACACCGATCGGGAAACGGTAGTAATAGCCGCGCCGCTTCTCGCCGCCGGGGAATGAATCCCAGGGAATGGTCTCGCCCAGGATACGTTTCGACTCCTCTGCCGCGACTTTGATTGTGTTTACGCAACGGCTCGCTTCTTTTCTCGCCTCGTTGATTGTTTTCGATCCCTCTCTGGCGATAACGGTGGCGAACTCGTCAAGTCGGCCCGAGATAATCTCCGCCGTTTTGTAAAGCACTTCGGCACGGTCATAGACAGACATCCGTTTGGTGATCTCGAAACCCTTCACTGCGGCGGCAAGGGCAGTTTCGACATCATCTTTGCTGGCAACGGGGACAGTGTCGATGACGGAATTATCGAAAGGATCGGTCACTTCTATCTTGTTATCGCGCTCGACCCAGTTTCCTTCAAGCAGCATTTTCATCGTGTGCCTCCCGCCTGGATGATGTCAATCAGCGTGCTGTAGCCGGTCTCGGTGCGGCCTGCACCTGGCCCGACGATAGTAATATCACCGAGGGTATCGGTGGTGATGGTCAGGGCGTTGGTTGCGCCCGGAACACCGGCCAAAGGATGATTGAGGTCTATCTCTTCAGGCGCCACGCTTCCTTTCACCGTATCACCGTCGCGCCAGACCTTGCCGATCAACTTGAACCGTTTGCCGCGTGACCTGGCGTCGGCGATAGCGTCCGCCGTGATCTCCGTGATCCCCAGGCAGGGGGAATCATCCGGCTTCAGGTTGACATCGAAGACGACGTTGGCAAGAATCGTCACCTTAGCCAGCGCATCCCAGCCGAGCACGTCAGCGTCAGGAACAGCCTCGGCATAACCCAGCTCCTGAGCTTTCTTGAGTACGTCATCGTAGGGCAGTCCTTCCTCCATCTGCGTCAGGATGTAGTTGGTGGTGCCGTTGAGGATTCCTTTCACCTCGGTTATGGTGCTGCCGGCGAGAGTCTCCCGGATCAGATTCAGCAGGGGCGTGCCGCTCATCACCGTACCCTCAAAGAGGAATCTCACCCCCTTCTCATCGGCAAGCTGCTTTAGCTCCCGATAAAAGAGTGCCAGCGGACCCTTGTTGGTGGTGGTAACATGCATTCCCTTCTTCAGGGCGGCGCGGATATGATCCGTTGCCGGCTGGCCGGTCTTGATGTCGGTATAGGTCATCTCGACCATCATATCGGCGGCCGCGTTCTCGATCATACTCAAGGCATCACCATCATACTTGTCAGACCGCGTTGACAGCTTGTCACCCGACTTTACCAGGGCGAGAGCTTTTGCCAGATCAATGCCGTCGGTACTGTAGACGCTTCCCTTAAGCATGTCAGCGATACCAACGACCTTAACCTTCAGGCCATACCGGTCGCGGAGCACCTTTTCTTTTGCAAGAAGCAACTCGGCCAACCCCTGTCCTACGGTACCAAAACCAATCAATAGTAAGCGCATCCTGTCATCCTCCAGTATTATGTTGAAACAGTACGACTATTCTCTCTTATTCGCCTGTTTCGTTTCCATCATGGTGATTTCTTAACCTGGTAACGATGCAGTCCCTTCCCACTCCTTAATCCAGTCCTTCATCTTCGCTTCTCAGGATTTGTGAGCGAT
>JAGLUH010000072.1 GCA_023134875.1 Candidatus Zixiibacteriota bacterium | reverse complement strand
TAGATCACATCACCGATCAGTTCCGCCTTTTCCTCTCTTTCCTCGTCGGCGAGGAAATAGGTTCCCATCGTGTCATAGGGGCGTGACTGGCCATCGCTTTCATACTTGATAGTCAGATTACAGCCGGCATTGAGCACCCGGTGCGCATTATCCGTCCAGTCGAAGCCCTCAATTCCCAGGTCAGGATTAATACGTATGTGCGCGGTAAGGCAGATGTCGGGCAGGTCGGAGGCTTTCAGCTCCTCGGAGCACTGGATGAAAGTCTCTGCGCTGGCGGCATTACCGATATTGATCTCGTAGATCGGTGTAGTACCGTCATCCCGCAGGTATTCCTTGATGATATTCATCAGCATCCGGAACTGGATTGTATTCTGGGTGGCAAGCAGCATCGATATCTTGAAGCTGATCGCCGGAATCTCGCGGGCGAAGTAGCAAGCGGCGACGATGGTCGACCAACTGGGATTGAGGAAAAAATTGGCGCCGGTTTCCAGCGCCGCCCGGGTGATGCCGTCGAGATAGACTAAGTGGTTGTTGTCGCCCACTTCGACACCGCCCAGGTTGCCGAAGGGAGTGCCCATATTCTTCAGGATCAACTGGCTCATACCCTCGCCCAGGTCACGGCGATCAAAGGTCTCGCCGGTTATCTTTTCAATTTTGGCAAATCGTTCTTCCGGCCAGGGGATGCCGATCAGATTGGTGGAACAGAACTTGCTTGCGCCCAGGATGTTCTCTGCCATTGCCAGAGTTGTCAAGAGGTCGCCGCCATAGACGTAGTGTTCGGTAAGAGCCACCACTGAGATCATCTCGGTGGGAAAAAGCACATCCCGATTGAGGGCGAGACGTCGCATACAATCGAGGGTTACCCGTGCCCCCTGGAAACCGGAGACCTGACTGATGCAAACACCCTTTTTGGTGAATCGAATTCCCTCGGCGGCAAGGAAATCCTCGACCTTGGGAAATTCCCTGGCGTAACCTTCCGCCTCCGCAAGCATCTCACCATAACCCTTATCGCCGGCGATCTTCTTTCTCGTGGCGTAATCTCCCATCTGCCTGACCCTGTCGTCGATCGCTTTCGCGCCGCCATAGGCATCAATCAGGGCAGTGATTGCCTTCATGTCCTTATCACTCAAGAAACTGAAATGCATCTCCATTCTCCTCTCAGGCTATGAAAATAAGCGACAATATGCGTATTGAATGCGGGAACTCCCGCGGCTAATCTTGTCAGACACGTTATCCACGAGCGGGAAAGTAACGAAAATCAGCGAGCATTTCAAGCAGATTTGATCCTGCGCGTGCTGTTGTCGCCGGCAGCCGACTCAGGCAGGAAGAAATTCTGTAGCAGAACACTTGTCAATAGAGGTTGCAGTTTCTATAATCCGTCCAGGATATCATATTAACCTGGGAGCGACGGCGGCGCCGAATCTGAGAATGAAAAAAACCAAGAATATAGTAATTATCGCAGACGGTACCGGCCGAACGGCCAAAAGACTGATGGATGCCGTACTGGCTCAGTATTCAGAGCAAACCGTCAATTTCTCCGTTGAGAACATCTACCAGCAGGTGAGGACGAAAAGGCGCGCCAACGAGATACTCAAAGAGATAAGCGACGACTACCTGGTGTTGTTCTCGATAATCTCCGCCGATCTCAGAGAACACTTTCACAACCGCCTGGAGGAGCGGGGTGTCCTCCATCTTGATGTCCTGGAACCGATGCTGAACACCATGTCCAAGTTCCTCGGTGTCCATCCTGATTACAAGCCGGGCTTGCTACAAAGAATTGATGACAACTACTACCACAAGGTCGACGCTAT
>JAGLUH010000071.1 GCA_023134875.1 Candidatus Zixiibacteriota bacterium | reverse complement strand
GGCGGGCAGGCTTTGCCTGCCCCCATACCTTTATCCAGCGTATGGGCAGGTCGGGAGACCTGCCGCGCACAAGTGTCCTACGCCATGGCGAATAGTGCCGGTGGGCACGCGGCAGCGTGCCCCTACGACTTGTAAGAGAAGTCTATAGATATCATTCTCGATCTCCTTTGGGACACTCCTCCCCTCGTGTACTAACGCTGACGAATTCGATTGAGAATTTTATCTTGACACATTCAAGGGGCTGATTCATTATCTCACAGTAAAGTAGAGAAGTTCCCCTGGGTGGGAATAGTTATGTCTCTTCGAGGCCTTTTCGTTGATCTGGCTTCGAGATCGTGTGAGGAACGTTTGAATTGCGGTGCTATACGGACAGCTCATCTCACCTGTTGGCTTGCAGCCGATTGGCTCGATGTGCGGTTTGCGTGTGGTGCCGGCTTGGAAAGAAAACCAGTTTAACTTAATCCACTGAGGTTTTGCTATGCTCTTGAAAACCTGTCTGTCAAGCTTACTACTTATCACCCTGTTGGCTATCGGCTGCGGTGACGGCGGCACTGACTCCGATGACACTGCGGCACCGACGATTCAGAGCTTTACTGTCGCCGCCGGCGCTCAGTACACAACATCGGCATCGGTGACCCTTGCCATTTCCGCCACCGACGATGTCGGCGTCACCCAGATGCGCTTCTCGGAGAACAGCTCCTTCACCGGCGCTTCCTGGGTTGCCTATCAAAGCTCTTATAGCTATCAATTCACCGGCACTGATGGGCAAGTTACTCTTTATGCCCAGGTTCGGGATGCGGCTGGAAATACCTCCACCACCAGCCAGGCAACAATCATGCTCGCCGTCAACAGCACGGTCATCTATTGTGACCCCAAGCCGCTGGCCCTGGCAGCGGGTTCCAGCGGATCAATTACTGTCTCGGTTGCCAATGCTCTGGCTCTGGCTTCGGGCCGATTCGTGCTCACCTTCTCCCCGTCGCTTTTGGAAGTGACCGATCTCGATGTCAACTTGTCGAACCATATCCTCAAACCCGCCGGCGCTCTCTTGTTAATTTCCGATCAGGATTTCGACAACACCACCGGCACCATAACCATCGGCGCACTGACACAATTGGACGGTTTTACCGGTGTCACCGGTGACGGTCCTTTTGCCACGATTGAATTCAAGGCCAAGACTACTATTACTACCGCCACGCCGATTACATTTACCAGCGTGGAGGTATACAACTATCCGGTAGCCAATCCGCCGGTGCCGACCAGCAATGTGTATGCCATCAACGGCTCGGTTCAGTGACCCGGGAAATGTCAATATCATGTTCACCTGTCGAAATGAAAAAACTATTAGTCAGTTGACGGAGGTACTTCTATGAGAAAGCTGATTGTTACATGTGTGATCATTCTCCTGGGCATATCAGTTGTCCTGGGAGAGACTATCCCCAGTGATCGCAGCGACCGCTCTATGGAGCGAATTGCGAACCAGCCAAAAGCAAAAGTCCAGGACGATTCGCAGAGTCTGGACGCCTACACGTTGTCGATTACCCGCAACAGCAATACCACCAACCTGATCAATCGGCTGCTAAAGGCGGGGTCAGGGCTGACAATCAAATCAGTAACCTTCACCGGTTCTGATTCGGCTGCCGGACTCTATCAAGGCGCCCCCTTCGGCATAACCGACGGTATTATTCTCGCCACCGGTGACGTGCTCAACGCTTTGCCGCCTAATGATGGCGTAAGCGTCGGCAATAGTTTCAATCGAGATGGCTGTCCCGAATGTGATTCGATCATTCCCGGCTACACCAGTTATGACGCCGCCATTCTCTCGATCGTTTTTGATGCCTGTGATTCCTGCCAGAGCCTTTCTTTCGACTTCATCTTCGGGTCTGAGGAATACCCCGAATTTCTCGGTGATGACTTTAACGATGTCTTTGGAGCATATCTAAACGGAACCCAAATCGCCTTCGACGCGCAAAGTGCGCCGATAACTATTAACGGTCCCTTCTTCTCCGGCGGTTATGTCCAGACTCCGCCGGGGAATGGCATGGAATATGATGGCAGCACTCTCAAGCTGAAAACCCTTGCGCCTATTACTCCCGGAAGCGTCAACAACACCCTGAAGTTTGTTATCTGTGACGCGGGTGATCATATCCTTGACTCGGGCGTATTACTGGCATCACTAAGCGGCGGCGTCAAAGAGGTTACTGATACTACCACCGGCACTCCGCCCTATTTCACGCTACCCGCTGGTATGGATTGCGGCGATACCGTCAATGTCAGTATCGGCCAGACTGCCTCTTTCCAGGTTCAGGCGGACCATGACAGTGGCTCGGTAGTCCTGAGTGTGCAGAATCTGCCGAGCGGTGCCACAATGACCCCGTCGCTGCCGTTGACCGGTCATCCCGCTACCAGCACCTTCTCCTGGACACCGGCTACCGGCCAGAACGGCGTTTATGCCGTCACTTTCATCGCCACCAATACATTCAACGGCCTTTTCGACGAGTGTGTTATCTATATCGCCGCCGGTTCTTCGGCTCAGGGCGCGATGCTCTACTTCTTCCCCGATCCCGCCTATCTGCTGCCGCCGGGCATGGGTGCGGCAACACCGGTGCAGTTATGCATTCAGGGCGCCGAGCACGTGATGGGTGTTTCCGCAGAGATTCATTATGACCACACCAAGGTCAATATCAACAACTACGCAGTGGATGGATTTCTGGCCAGTAATGGCGCCATCGTCACTGACCTGAGCAGTTACAACAACTCAACCGGCATCCTCACGGTGCAGTTGACGGCAGCGGGCGGCACACCGAAGGGCGTAAGCGGTGACGGCACCATCATGTATCTCAATTTCGTGGCGGTGTCCTTCAACTCAGCCAGTGACCTGACATTTGCGTCGGCCGACTTGCGCGATACGCTCAATGTCTCTTTGCCGGTAACAACCGATAACGGAAGATTCGAGGCTATTGCCGCCGGTGATCTGCTTTGTGATTTTGATAA
>JAGLUH010000070.1 GCA_023134875.1 Candidatus Zixiibacteriota bacterium | reverse complement strand
AGAGATATACTATTCTCTTCTCCGCCGGGCGGCGCCGCAGATGCGACGGCTCTTTAAGATCGGCCTGCGTGATACGCTGAGGCAGATTCAGGTTTATTCGGTTATCGGTGCGGGCCAGATTGGTGATACCACCGCCATCGATAGAATTGCTCCCCTGCTGCAGAAACCGAGTTGGCGGTTGAAGTATCATGCCCTCAACAGCGTCGCCAAGCTCAAGCTTAATCCCCTGGTTAAGGCGGTCAGCAATCTGCTTGACGCCAAAGAGCATGTCTATGTCCGCCAGGCCGCGATCAGAACCCTGGGAGAATTGGGTAGCAGCAGCGTCAGCAAACGGCTCATGCGTTTCCTGAAGGATGAGAATGCCAACCTCAGGACTGTCGCCCTGGTAGCGCTGGGTAAAATCAAAGGCCAAAACTTCCTGCCGCAGGTGGGATCATTTGCTCAGTCTGAAAACCACTGCCTGAGAATCGCCGCCGCTCAGGCCTATGCCGTCATTGCCACCGATGATGCCATAAGCAAACTAATCGCCATGTATGCTGATTCGGTTGCTGCGGTCCGAGCCGAAGTACTAAGCCATGTTCTGGCCACTGATATAGATAGCCTTGTCTATCAGTTCATTCGCTACGGGTTCACTGACCCTGATATGGTTCCGCTGACATTGGCCTGTTCAAAGGTAGCAGAGGACACAAACAAGCTGCTGCTGCCAGAGATGTGCGCTCAGTTCTGGCGTAAGAAAAGCCCTTATTTATATGAGATTAAGACCACGATTCTGGATGCCCTGCTCGAATTCGACGATTCCCTTGAAGCCGACCGGCAGATCGTCGAGATTATTGACGCCGGCTTGGAAGACAAACTATACGCCATTCGCAAACGGGCGGCGGCACTGGCGCAGCAGCTTAGCCTCAAATACGAAGAGAAAGAGCCGCATTATGCTTCGGAAATTACAGCAGGAAACTATGGTGACCACTTCGCCGCCTATGAAACCAATCCGCGTGCCCTGATCAAGACCAATCGAGGAACGATCACTGTCGAACTTCTCTACTTTGCCGCTCCTAAAACGGCGCTTAACTACATCAGGCTGGCAAGCAGCGGCTTCTATGACAACAGGGTCTGGCACCGGGTGATTCCCGACTTTGTTATCCAGGATGGCTGCCCGCGCGGCGATGGCTGTGGCGGCCCCGGTTACGAGATTCGCTGCGAATACAACGATCGCCCTTTTGGCACCGGTTCAGTCGGCATGGCCACTTCTGGCAAGGATACCGGCGGCAGTCAGTATTTTATTTGCCAGTCACCGCAGCCGCATCTCGACGGTCGCTACACTCTGTTCGGTCAGGTGATAAAAGGTATGAGCGTGGTTATGAAAACCGAAGTCGGGGATTCGATCCTGAGCGTACAGATTCTACCGCAGTAGCGGGTAGGAGGTTATGCTTTTCGCAATACTTGATGTTTGAGAATCTCAGTTGGGAGTAAACATGGAATTTGATCTTATCAAAATCGAGATGCCGAAAGATTGCAACCTGATTCTGGGCATGAGCCACTTTATCAAGTCGGTGGAAGATATCCATGAGCTGATGATCACCTCGGTGCCAGCGGTCAAGTTCGGCGTTGCTTTCTGTGAGGCTTCGCAGGATCGCTTGGTACGTTTCTCCGGCAATGATGACCAATTAGCTCAGGCCGCCGCCGCCAACATCCTCAAAATCGGCGCGGGTCATTCTTTTTTGATCTTTATGCGGGATGCGTTCCCGATCAATTGCCTACCGGCCTTGAAGAATGTTGCCGAGGTGGTTCGGATTTTCTGTGCAACCGCCAATCCGGTGGAGGTGTTGATCGCCAAAACCGATCAGGGCAATGGCATCATCGGCGTCGTCGACGGTTCCAGTCCGGTCGGTATTGAGGATGAAAAGGCTAAACAGGATCGTTACAACTTCCTGCGACAAATCGGCTATAAGAAATAGCCTGGTTCCCGACGACTGGTCATTGCAACCATGATGATCGAATATGACAATGGTATCCGGATCGAGCCTCTTAATGTAAATCTGGATGCCACCCGCAAGTGTGATTATTCTTTTGTGTCGCATGCTCACAGCGATCATGCCAGAAAACACCGGAAGATTCTGGCCACGCCGGAGACAGCGTTGCTTTACCGTTATCGTTTTCCCTCGGTACCGGCGCGGGTGATTCCCTATGGCAGAAAAGCCCGCATCGGCAGTGCCACCGTTGAGCTTTTCCCATCCGGCCACATGCTGGGAGCGGCACAGATTCTGGTGATAACAAAGGGCACTCGAATCGTCTACACCGGCGACTTCAAGACCTACCCTAATCTTACCTGTGTACCGGTGGAAATTCGCCGTTGTGATATCCTGATTATGGAGTCGACTTACGGTGATCCGATCTGCTCCTTTCCACCGCAAAACGAGGTTTATGCCCGGATTATCATGTTTATCGAGCGTTGTTTCGCCGACGGCAATACTCCGGTACTGGTCGGCTATGCCACCGGCAAGGCTCAGGAGGTCGTTTTCCTTATCCAGCAGCATGGCTTTCCGGTTCATGTCGACAGTAAGGTGGCGGAAATAAACGAACTCTATCGCTCCGCCGGCGTGAAGTTAAAACCGACCAGGCATTTTACTGAGAGATCGTCCGCACAAAGAGTGCTTGTAGTTACGCCGCAAACGCTACGAACCGAGCCGTACAAGGCTCTTCCATACAAACGCTCGGTTTTCCTTTCCGGCTGGTCGCAGGGTGGAAACGCGAAACGATTCTGCGTCGCCGATTGGTCGCTGCCGCTTTCTGATCATGCCGACTTCAACGGGCTCCTTTCCTATGTCGATAAATGTCGACCGAAAAAGATATACACTCTGCACGGAACACCCCAGTTTGCGACGATCCTGCGTGAAATGGGACATGATGCGGAACATATCAACAAAGGATTCAAGGCAGACCATAAGAGAGTAAGAAAGTCCCCCCTGCGAAAGATCGATCTCGGCGAGAACTTCGAACTCTTTTAGGCGCGTCTTTCTGAGTCAACTCACCATGCTTGGTCTCGCCGGTTATGCTTGACACTTCCACCGTTGCCGCTTAACTTGCTGATGAGAAATGGCGGTATGCTTCAATGCTATTGACCTGAACCTAACATTATTCCGTTGGAGTAGATTATCCGCATCAATGATGATAATATCGCGATTGTCGCCTTAAGAGAGTATGCCGGTGTGGGACCTAAGACCTTTCAGCAGTTGGTTACCGTCTTTGGCTCACCCAGCGACATCTTCAAGGCAAACCCGGGAGAGATCGCTTCCCTGCCGCGCCTCAGTGCTGAGAAGGAAGAGACAATCAGGGCGGCAGGTGACAATACCGACTTGATAGTTGGTCGTGTAGCTGAGTACCAGGATCGCGGGATTGAGATGACCACGATACTTGAAGAGGACTATCCGGAAATGCTCCTCGAACTGGATAACCCGCCACCGCTGCTTTACTGGCGTGGCAACCTGGATATAGTCGGGCAAAACTGCGTGGCCGTAGTTGGTAGTCATGAAGCGTCCGCCGAGGGTATTGCCGAAGCGGTGCGACTGGGCAAGCTGATCTCGCAGACCGGCACAGTGGTCGTTTCCGGTTTGGCACGCGGCATCGACAGCGGCGCTCATGTGGGCGCGATTCAGGCGAAAGGCAGAACGGTGGCTGTCCTGGGCTGCGGTTTTGATAATATCTACCCGCGGGATAACCAGGCATTGGTCGATAACATTCTCGCAGAGGGATTGCTGCTGTCGGAATATCGTCCCGAAACTCCGGTAGCCACCGGCCGGCTGATGGCGCGCAATCGTCTTATCGTTGGCCTGGCGCGGTCGGTAATCGTGGTGGAGGTAACTTCGGGAACCGGCGGGACGGTGGCGGCCATCAGTGAAGCCCACAATCAGGCAAAATCTTTGTTTACCTGCTTTGATCCCAACCAGGACGGCGTCAGCACCAACAATCTCGGTGCGATTTACCTTGACGGCGCCGATGCCTGGAAGATGGTGCTTAGGTATATGGTGTAATGGCGGGAGAGTAGCCATGACGGAATACCACGATAACGTCAAGAAGCTGCGCGACCTGGTCGATGAAACCGCAGCGAAAATCGTCGGCGGGGAGTTGACCCTGTCAGAGGCGGAGCGACTTGTCCATGAGACCCGGCAGAAAGCCCGGATACTGATCGCCGATGATATGGACAAGTACGACTTGATCTATGAAAGCCGCTTCAAGCGGCTGATCGAGCAGTTCATCAAGACCGACGGCGTTGCTCGATAGCTATCTGACCATAGCCGGGCGACACCAAAGTGACCTGAAGATCGAGCGTTCACGCTTCATTGCCACAGTAATACCGGTACAATCGAGAGAAAAGGCGGACGAGGAATATCGCACGGTGCAGGCGAACTACCATGACGCCACTCATAACTGTTTTGCTTATCAAATCGGTGTCGGCACGAACCTCCGGTTCCGTTACGCCGATGATGGTGAGCCGTCAGGTACCGCCGGCAAACCGATCTACGATAGCATCCGCTCCCATAATCTTACCGACCTTCTATTGGTGGTGACCCGCTACTTTGGTGGAGTCAAGCTGGGTACCGGCGATCTGGCGCGCGCCTACCGCGACAGTGCGCGACAAGTGTTGGCGCAAGCAGAGATCGTCGAGCGATTTATCAGGCAGCATTTTCGGATCAGCTTTGATCACCAGGAAACCGCAGTGGTGATGAAGATACTATCCGAATATGGATTGAAACCGCTAAAGACAGACTATGGCGACAAGGTCGATATCGACTGCGCTATCAGACTGAGCCGCTATGAGGCAATCTGTCGCGATCTGGTAGAACGCTCGCATGGGAGAGTTGTGATTGCAAAAGTATGATTGCCTCGGCATCGGGCTGGCGCCACTCGATTACCTGTCGCTGGTGGCACAGTTTCCCAAGCCCGGCCTGAAGCTGGAAGTACTGGAGGGAGTGACAGCAGGTGGCGGACCGGTACCGACAGCGCTGGCAACCCTAAGTCGGCTGGGAATGCGTACCGCCTTTGTCGGCAAACTGGGAAATGACGCTGCCGGCAGATTATGCTTGGATGCCTTCCGTCAGGCCGGTATCAGCAGGTATTATATCTCGGTCGCCGCCAATCGGATTACGCCGACCGCCACTGTACTGGTTGAAAGTGATACCGGTCGCCGCACCGTACTGCTGGCACGCGGCAAGGGATGTCGTCTTGGGGTAAGCGATATCGATGCGAAGATCATCAGCCGAACACGCGCCTTGCATCTTGATGGCCGTGACCTGTCCGCCTGCCGGAAAGCAGCAAAGCTGGCGCACAAGCTGGGAGTAATCACCTTTCTTGACGTCGGTTCCCTCCGCAATCGGGTGGATTCCCTTTTCTCCTTGATCGATCATCTTGTGGTGGCCCAGGAGTATGCCCGGCAATTTACCGGTGCGAGGAAGGTGGAAAGGGCGATCAAGCGGCTTTGGCAGCCGCCGATGTCCTCGCTGGTGGTAACAATGGGTCAGCAGGGTGCAGTCGGTTATGATGGTAACCACTTGATACGCCAGCGTGCTTACAGAGTCAAAGTGAAAGATACAACCGGCGCCGGCGATACCTATCATGGTGCCTATATCTATGGCGTCCTTACCGGCAGGTCAATTGCCGAGACGATGCGATTTGCGGCGGCGGTGGCGGCGTTGAACTGCCGTGAGCTGGGAGGTCGACGCGGTCTGCCGACGCTGGTCGAGGTGGACAGACTGATTCGCAAGGGGAGATTGGTTTGATCAATTGGCTGGTTCAGGTCGATGCCGGACTGTTCTATTTCCTCAATGTGACACTGGCCAATCCGGTATTTGATTTACTGATGCCGCTGATCACCAGCAATTGGCTGCTGCGCCCGGTGATAGTGCTGATTCTTCTCTATCTGGTTATCTTCGGCAAACGGCAGGGACGTATCACCGCGATAATCTGTATCGTCACGGTGATCGCCACCGACCAAATATCTGCGCACCTGCTGAAGCCGATTATCAGCAGAATCAGACCCTGCCATGTCCTGCCAGATATCCACCTGCTGGTCAACTGTTCAAAGGGACTCTCCTTTCCTTCCGCACATGCCGCCAATGCGTTCGGGCAGGCGGTTATTCTGGCGCTGGGCCTCCCGCGACGGGCGTGGCTTTTCTATCTCGCCGCTTTTGTGATCAGTTATTCCCGTATCGCTGTTGGCGTGCACTATCCCGCCGATGTCATCGCCGGCGCCCTGCTTGGAGCGGTTATCGCTCTGGGAGTCTATGGTATTTATCTTTTCGCCAATTCCCAGAGGCAGAGGCACTTGCAGCCGGAAATTATGGCTGAAAAGTCTGGGAAATAAATTCCTTCCATCACGTTAAATAGCATTGTCTTCGCCCCTACACTCTCTCATAACACACTTCTACTCAACTGGATAGGGGTCAATCCATCCGGCGGCACAAGAGTTGCATATTGATACAGTCTTGGAGAACCAGTATGGAGAGTATGACTGCCAGTCGATTTCGACCTTGCTGCCGGAGGATTTAGGTGAAAGCGGTGCTTCTCGCCGGCGGTGAAGGCAGCCGACTGCGACCCTATACCACTGTCCTGCCCAAACCGCTGATGCCGGTGGGCAATTCTCCCATCGCCGAGATAATCGTCAAACAACTGAAACACTACGGCGTAACGGAAATTACCTTCGCTGTCGGTTACTTAAACCACTTGATCGAAACCTATTTCGGTGACGGCAGCCGCTGGGGAGTCAGGATTAACTACCTGCGCGAAAACCAGCCATTGGGTACCGCCGGCCCTCTGACAAATCTGGCCGACTTCACCGAGCCGATAATCGTACTCAACGGCGACATATTAACCGATCTCGATCTCAGCAAACTCTATCGCTGCCATTGCGACAATACCGCTGATATCACGATCGCCACCTGCGACAAGAAAGTCAATATCGACCTCGGTGTCCTGCGTAGCGACGAGTCAGGCGCGGTAGTAGAGTATATCGAGAAACCGGAATACTCATTTGAAGTCAGCATGGGCATTTATGTTTTCTCGCCGACAGTGCTGGGATTCATTTCTGCCGGAGTGCGCTTTGATTTTCCCGATCTGGTTGATGAGTTGATTAAGCGGAAACGTCTTGTCAAAGTGTATCCCTTCTCCGGACTCTGGCTCGATATCGGCCGCGATGAAGACTACCGCATCGCTGCCGATCTGATGAAGAAGAACCGAAGTAGATTCATTCCCCGTGAAGCTGTGCCTGCTGGCGGTGATTCTGTGTTGGGGAGTAGTTCGGTGTAGGTTGGAGTGTTGTCCTGCAGAAACAGGTAGGTAAGCTGTGATGCAAACGACATCTGTCAAGAGAAGCGATCCAGAAAGCAAAGAAACACTCAATACTGTTTTAATGTCTTCATTCGAGGCACGCCGACAGGAGAAAACATATACAGAGGAAATCGGCTGCGATAATCTCGCGGCACTGCTCGATGACTTCCCCACCATCTTTGAGGGTATAAGCTCCCCTGATCTGGTACGGGCGTTACAACGACCTCCCTTTGCCAAGCAACGACAACAGCTTGAGACTCTGGCGCAATCGGCAATAGAGCATCGTTTCGACATTGCCGGTCATGATATGATTCGAGTGGGAGTCGGCATAGACTGGTCAGACAGCTCCACTCAGCGCCGGCGCGGAGATGCAACTAACTCCCGCCTGCTCAGGCAGGTCTATGGTACTGATGAACCGGCTGTACAGATTCCCCGCGGGCTTTCCCGCTGCTACCATTTCCTGCAAATGGCGTTGCAGTTTTTCCTGACCGGCAATCCCGCTTACCCGATCGAATTTGCTGATCAGATCATTTCCTGGCACGCTGGGAACGAAGATAATGAGGATATCAACCGCACCTCCTCCTCCGAGACCACTTTTCGAGTGATTAATTGGCTGCTGGCCTACCAGGTGTTCGCCGCCAACTGGGATTTCACCGACAATTTCAAGACGACACTTGTCATCAGACTTTACAAAGCCGGCAAACATATCAGCGGCAATCTCGAAAAGATCGCTGCCGGCTTCAACTCCAGCCACTACCTGGCCAACCTCCTCGGACTACTCTACCTGGGAGAGCTCTTTGTCGTAACTCAAATTGGCAAAGAGTGGCGTCGACTGGCGCTTAGAGAACTCGAACAAGAATGTTCCTATCAGATTGATGATGACGGCGTCGATTATGAGTCCTCGCTGCCCTATCACGGCGTCGCCACTGAGATACTCCTGTTCGCTTACCTCCTGTCGTTGAAAACAGGCTGTCGGCTTTCCTCCCAGTTGTCGGATAAGCTGAAAAAGATGATGGCCGTTCTGAGACGGTTCACCCTGGCGGATGGTTCGATCTTGAGCTTTGGCGATGCGAACGAGGGTCGACTGATCGACCTGTTTGGTCGTTTCCCTGATGACTTCCGTGATTGTATCGCTATCGGTGAACGCTTGCTGCAACTAAAAGAACCGGATGGTGGCGTCGCTGTCGCCGAGGAGCTTGTTGTCTGTGGAACTGAAGGCATCAATACTTCCAGCGACCAGCAACCGCATCCTAAGAGTTCCTGCTGCCTGAAACACAGTGGCATCTGCCAGATGCGTTCGTCGAATATCGTTCTGGACTTTTTCGCCAATCCTGTCGGCACCGCCGGTCTTGGCAATCATAAGCATAACGACATCCTCAGCTTCACCCTGCAATACCATAACCGTCCGGTGTTCATTGATCCGGGCACGTATACATGTACCGAGAATAAGACCTGGCGCAACTACTTCCGGTCGACAGCGCGGCACAACACGGTGATGGTGGACGGCCAGGAGCAAAATCGCTTTGTGACCGGACTATTCTTCCTGCTGCGAAATGACAGTAAACCGAAGATAACCTTATGGAAGACCGACAGCGAATCCGACCTGGTGGTGGCGGTAACGGACAGCTATACTCGCCTTGACGATCCGGTGGTGCATCGGCGTTCCCTTTATTTTGACAAGAACACCGAAGTAATCCTGATAAAAGACGAGCTGCTTGGCAGGGAAGTCCATCAACTGGAAACCAATTTCCATATCGAGGCGATGGAGGTAAGGCAGAAACAGTCGAATTGTCTGCATCTATTGCCGGAGCCGGACAAGCCGGCACTGCTTCTGCAACTGCTGGAACCGGCCTTCAGCTTCAGTATTAACATGGACTGGAACTCACCCGCCTGTGGCATCAAACGCTCCAGCAAGAGGCTCACCGTTAAGACTGAGACCAGGTTGCCCTTCACGGCGCTCTATGCGATAACGCCACTCGACCATGACTCGGAGACCATCGCCGCCAGGCTTGAAGTGGCTCGCGCTGCGGTCGGTTGGTAGCGGCTATCCTCTCTTAAGATTGAATCGAAACCAGGCACAAATCGATTGACACTGCTCCGGCAATGTCTTTAGTTGTGAGTAGCAATTCGAGGAAAATATGTCTTCAAAGAATTTAGGAAATTATGTAGTTTGCTGGGTGGCGACAGCTTTGGCACTGCTGTTTCTGTTGCAGGCAACCTCCTGTCGAGCCAAGGAAAAGATGAGCGAGAAAGACGACAAGGATATCTTTTACCATCAGCGGCAACAGATGGTCAAGAGACAGCTTGCCGCTCGCGATGTCGTTGATTCGCTGGTGCTGGCGGCGATGATGACTGTGCCGCGACATGAATTCGTGCCTAAAAGCTATCGTTCGCAAAGTTATGCTGACGGTCCCCTGCCGATCGGTTACGGTCAGACCATCTCGCAGCCCTACATCGTTGCTATCATGACCCAACTGGCAGGGATCGATTCGACTTCGAAAGTACTGGAAATTGGTACCGGTTCCGGTTACCAGGCGGCGATCTTGGCCGAGATTGCCGACAGTGTCTACTCGATTGAGATCGTGGAGCCTCTTTGCCGGAATGCTGATTCGGTTCTGACGGCGCTTGGTTACGGTACAGTTCAGGTCAGGTGCGGTGATGGTTATCGCGGCTGGCCGGAGGAAGCGCCTTTTGATGTGGTCATTGTCACCGCCGCGCCTGATCATGTCCCTCAGCCCCTGGTTGATCAGCTTGAGATCGGTGGCAGGCTGGTTATTCCGGTTGGTGATCGTTTCCAGGAGTTGATGCTGGTGACCCGCACCGAGAAAGGCAAAATAGAGAAGACGATCTTCCCCGTACGTTTCGTGCCGATGACCGGCGAAGCGATGGAATGAAGCAGAGCACTAACGCGCGCCATTGATAGACCCAGGTCAGACGATGCGGTTCAATAGTCGTCTGTCCAACTCTCTGATTATTCGGAAGTAGGGGCTTTGCTCGGAACACCGGTTCTGGATAACGACAAACTGCGCGCTGGCGTGTACGTGTTCTCTCCTCAAGTTTGTTAAGGTAGAGAGTGAGATAAGCAAGCCAATGACTTGTCGCTTTGTGATCCACCGAGCAAACGATGTGTCATACTTCTTCGCAAAACCAATAGCGACCGATTCTATCCGATTCTGAAACTCTGCCTCATCTTCAACATCCATTAATTCGCGCATCCGCACTACCTGATCGATACTGAGGGCAATAAGCCCACGTTGATCTGTGCGTACAATCTGCCGAGTGGCTTTCCTCACTTGATTCTCCATATTACTAAGGCTGTATAGGGACTTGCACGCTACCACGATCCTGTGCCCCTGCAATTCGAATACGACATCTGGTTCGACTAAGTCGGCCGGAATACCCGCTGCTTCAAACATTTCCAAGGTCTTCAGTTCGAAACATAGATCCTTAGCGACAGTTCTCTTCTTCTCTGTTGGGTCTATACCCCCCTTCAGTAATCTGGGTAGGTACTGTACGAACTGGGTTTTCTCCCGTGCCCACTTGATGGCAGTTGCAAGTCTTTGGCATTCCATAACATCTGCAACAACCTCAATATACTTCTCCTTTCCCCAATCGGCTAAATTCTTACCTGATGCCTTCGCGGCACTTAGCTTTTCCGCAGCTTCGGCGTATTTCGCCACTTGAGAATCGGGAGGGAGCATTATGTCATGATCGGCGTATGCATCCCGGACAAGCTTCGCGAAGCCGGCGATTTCTTCATTAGTGCTTATGCGGAGTCTCATGCCGTTTTGCCCTGTGTTTGCCTGCATTCTTCTGCGCCGATTCGAGTCAATACAGTTCTACAGCGACAGGCGGATTCCGAATTGGTGGACGGTACACTCCCAGAAAGTGCTATGAATCTGTTGGTAGTTGAGGCTGAGCATCTTGTAGATCGGTTTGACTATTGATAGCTCGATATAGTAGTCGTAATTCTCGTACGTATCCATCTCCCAGTTGAAGTCGCCGGTGAACTCAAAAGTGAAATCGGTGAAGAGCTTGAAACTGTTGATTGATATAATCTGCAACGTGCGCCCCAAGCCGTTGAATTCGCCGTCGGTGTTCTGATAGAAGCTCACCTCATTAACCAGTTTGGTGAAACCGATATTGCTTTTCAATGTCGCGGCAAGTCCGGTTCCCGCCTGTGTGCTTATCGTCGGCAGCAGCAGAGCCACTGCCGCTATCGTCATGATTACTCGTCTCAATTCGTCTCCCTTCTGTTAGTCTTCACTCGTGTAGGTCGGGTTCCCAGTGAAGTCCGCCGTAGGCGGACAGAGCGCGAAACCCGACATCGGTAAGGTTCAAGCTCCTACATCGTTAGGGAAGCGACGAAACTTTCGATGCGGTCGAATTTCTCCAACCGCGAGATATCCTCGGCGATCTTCCGGCGATGCCCATCGGTTGTGTGCGGCTTGGTCAATCCATAGAACTTATCCATCAGGTCGTCATGCGTCATCGGTTCACGCGGATCACCCTTGGCATAATCAACCGACTGGGTTAAGGTTTCGCCCGACTTCATCACGAAATCAACCCGCGACGGCTGCAACCTAGGAAACCTGGCCTCAAGCTCGTCGTCCGCCTCAACCTTGATGCACTGGATAAAGTCGATCAGTTTCTGATCCGCGATTCGCTCCGGCAGGAATTGCAGTGGTGTAACCATCCTGTCCATAATCGCCGCGCCAACACAGTAGGGCATTGAGTGATCCGCCGTCTCCTTTTCGGTGGGATGATACTTGGAGGGATCAGCCAGGATATCGACCGCGCGGTGAATGGTATAGACCTTCACCTCAGCGATATCCTCCCAGTTGACATCCTTTACCTTAAGCAGCTTCAGAGCAGCGGTGACCGGTGACTGTGTCAGAAACTCTGTCGGGAAAGCTTTGAAAGAGATATGAG